>JBNKOV010001365.1:0-500 GCA_050294955.1 Holophagae bacterium | reverse complement strand
ACAAATCCTGGCGTATGTGTATCGATTATACTAGTCTGAATAAAGCAAGCCCTAAAGATGAGTATTCCCTGCCCCGTATTTGCCAGATCATAGATTCCACAACGTTGTGTGAACTTTTGTCATTTTTGGATGCTTATTCGGGCTATCATCAAATTAGCCTCGTCATTGACAACGAAGAAAAAACAGCGTTCATTACGTCGTTTGGGATTTTCTGTTACACCAAGATGGGGTTCAGGCTCAAGAACAGGGGAGCTACATATCAAAAATGTGTACACACAGTCCTAGAAGGTCAGATCGGGCAGAACGTTGAAGCTTACATTGATGATATAGCGGTGAAGTAAAAAAAGTGTGGGGATCTGCTTGACGACCTGAAATAGACATTCAACAATCTCTATAAGTACAAGATGACGTTTAACCCTAAAAAATGTATGTTCAATGTATCATAAGGCAAACTGCTTAGCTATATAGTATCGACTCGGGGAATCGACACTAACCCAAAG
>JBNKOV010001364.1:0-502 GCA_050294955.1 Holophagae bacterium | reverse complement strand
TGCTGAGCCTGAGATAAAGAAAAGACCAGTTGAAGGCATTGTGCTTATGCTCAAGTTTATGGCTATTGACAAGGTAAAGAGCTTAAAAGTTACTCATCTCTGTTATATAGTCATCTTTTCTGATTTACTTCCTTTTTTGTTGCTAATATGCAACATATCAACATTTCAGGTTGCAAACTTTCCATTCCCTACACCTCCTAACAAGGAAAGTTTGATTGAAGCTGCGTGTTGCTTAAGGACATTGGAAGCACTTGACAGCAAGGACATCAAGCCCATCATCGAAGAGATAATCACGGAAGAGATGGAATCGGTTGCCGCTGAGTTTATCGAAACGAAAGTCTCATCCCCTGATTGGGACTGGCAGGAGATCAATGAACGGTTGCAGGGAGTCATCGGTTTCACGCCAGAATGGGAGGATGCTGACAAGCAGGATCTGGACCATGACAAGTTCCTCGATAAGCTGCTGCAGATTGCCCGTAGTGCTTATGGGGAGCAGGAAGAG
>JBNKOV010001363.1:0-502 GCA_050294955.1 Holophagae bacterium | reverse complement strand
GTGGATTATTGACCTAGTGAAGGAAATGCCTTATGTTAGGTTCTTCAATCTTGCCATGTACTTAAACCATCGACCAAACTCTAGAACCTCGCTTGAGCCATGTCATTAATGATCTTAAACCTTGACCATCTGAACCCCGCTCTTTCCCACTAAGTGCTTAAGTCAAGGTAGTCAGTGTTCTTTCCGTTATTAATTTCTTAAATCGTGCATTTCATTTTGACTTAGATTTTGTTTGCGATGTGAAGCAAGAAGGTTCGAGCAGGAGCTTTGGGGGTCAACATTCATGAAGCTCAAGCAAACTAACTTTCTTCTATTCTTAAGCAAAGGCAAGCACTGGTGCATACCACCTCCCTATAGGGTTTTTGCTTTATAATTGTCATTATGATATAGTTGGTTGTGCATTTACATTACAGGAGTTTATTGAAACCCTAGAATGCATTATTCCCCTTTGTATATCACCTTGATCCTATCATGGTGGAAAGTCCATTAGTAGTGCTATGCT
>JBNKOV010001362.1:0-502 GCA_050294955.1 Holophagae bacterium | reverse complement strand
GTTATGATTAAAATATTGAGTGTATGTATACAACATTGACATGTGCTGTGTTTTGCAGGGTAACAAATGAGGATGTAATTTTAATGAACTTATTTATGGTCTAAGGTCACAGTGGCCCGATGACCTAGAACTATTATTATCATTGGATTTGGATAATTTACCATGCCACTACGCTCCGGATCATCTATGCCAGTGTGGTATACCATTTAGACAAGGAGTGGTGCCCTCTGAGCTTGGGTATGGCTACTTTTGTGGTAACATTGTTGGTGAGGATGATGCATGGGTGAGTTCATATAAATGAAACTGTAATATGTGGTTTATATCAGCATTGATTACGATGATTTGTATAGAATCTTTTAATTGGCAGCATACAAGAAGGTGTGACTGGGAGACGTTCGAGGGTCGCGAGGAATTTTTTGAGCAAGTTCGAAGAAAATGTGACAAGCTTGGGAAGATGATGATGTACGAAAGAAAGCAAGAGATGCGTGAAAAATATTTAAAG
>JBNKOV010001361.1:0-502 GCA_050294955.1 Holophagae bacterium | reverse complement strand
ATCGGCTGAACATTTTGGCCCCAATGACCATTATTTTTGGGATAATTTCTGGTGCCTCGCCGGGATTCGAGACACGGTTTGGGCGCTGGATAAACTGGGCGCTCAGAGCGAGAAAGCACGGATTTCCGATATCCACGACGCCTATGAACACGACCTGAGAGCCGCCATGGACGCAGCCATGACCCGCTCGGGGAACATGCGCCTGCCCACCTCGCCCTATCGCAATATGGACTCGGCGGGCATTGGCAACCTGGTGGCCATTACGCCGCTGGACCTGTTCCCGTCCGATTGCGCCTGGGCCAAACCCACCGTAGACTTTCTGTTGCAGCACAATCTGCATAAAGGCCTGTTTTTCCAGAAGATCATCCACACTGGATTAAACGCCTATCTCTCCGCGCAACTGGCCAAAACCCTCATTGCCCTGGACGACTCCCGCTTTGAGACCATCCTCACGGCCCTGCTCGATTTTGCGGGTCCCACCTTCACATGGCCCGAGGCAATC
>JBNKOV010001360.1:0-503 GCA_050294955.1 Holophagae bacterium | reverse complement strand
CATCTGGATCTGGCAGCAATCGTTTGGTTGGCTCCTTCTTCTTTAAAACATCAGAATCCACGGATTTAGTGGGTTTGAGTTGAGCCTACAGCAGCAACATAGACTCATGTTCTTCTCCACGGCTGCATGGAGCACCATGTGTTGGCAAAGAGCATATTTGTTTCTGCTTCTTGGCTGACTTTTTGAGCTGAAAAAGCAAAAGCAGGAACAAACAACTAACTTTTTAATTGGCTTTTGGAACGCTGAAAAGCAAGCTTTTGAAGAAATGAACTAAAAGCTGAAAAACTCATCTAGAGCTGCTTTTTTGAGGCTTTTGGTGTGCAGAAATACTAAATATATATTACAAAAGCCAACACCTAAAATTAAACAGCCAGCTATTCAACTAGCCATCAGCCAGTTTTTCCAAAAGCTCAAAAGCAGAAGCACAAATAAACGGGGCGTGAGCTTAAGTGACCATCTTATCATGACCTGCGTGAGCTATTATTGAAACACATTGCTGAAGA
>JBNKOV010001359.1:0-503 GCA_050294955.1 Holophagae bacterium | reverse complement strand
AGAAAATCCATGCATGTCAAAATGATTGCATGCTATTTCACAATGAAGATGCCATGTTGGAGGAATGTCATGTTTGCAGAACATCATGATACAAGTGAAATGATGAAAATATCGATGAAGATGACATGGGGGAGAATAAAAAACTTAAAAGAGTACCAACTAAGGCGGCATGGTATTTCCCCATAATCCATCGTTTACGATGATTGTTCATGAACAAAGCAATTGCTGAGTTGTTGCAATGGCATGCGAGAAAGCAGAAAAAAGATGTAATGCTTCATCATCCTGCTGATGGAATTCAATGGAGGAACTTTGACCGGAAGCACAAGGATTTTGCCACGGAGGTAAGGAATATAAGATTGGGGTTAAGTACAGATGGAATGAATCCTTTTAAAGAGACAAGCAACTCACATAGCACATGACCTGTCACTTTATGTATCTATAACCTACCATCCTAGCTCTGTATGAAGCACAAATTCATAATGATGCCTTTGTTGATCAGTGGG
>JBNKOV010001358.1:0-504 GCA_050294955.1 Holophagae bacterium | reverse complement strand
AGCGACAGCGGATGCTGACCTGCGGTGATCTCGTGCGGCCGCCGGTCGCATAAGAGCTCGTAGAGCACGACGCCGAGCGCATAGACGTCGGTGGCGGTGGTTACGACTCCGCCTTCGATCTGCTCCGGGCTGGCGTAGGCGGGCGTCAGCGGCGCCGAGCCGGGCGCGGTCTGCACTGCGGCTGCAAGGTTCGTCGCCGCCTGCGCGTCGTCGAGGAGCTTGGCGATGCCGAAGTCGAGCACTTTTACGAAATCCGGCTGTCCGCCAATTTTGCCGACCAGGATGTTCCCCGGCTTGATGTCGCGGTGGATGATCCGAGGATGGCCTAATAAGCAGGAGTTAATTAGTTTGTTAATTTTGATAATTTGAGCACCAAAAAAATTGCTCACAGTCTTCATGGAGGTACGCGAGACCCTTGGCAGATCCCATTGCGATCTTCATGCGAGTCGGCCAGTTCATGACGGGCACGCCCTTGCCGTACAAGTGATGCTCCAGCGTGTTGTT
>JBNKOV010001357.1:0-506 GCA_050294955.1 Holophagae bacterium | reverse complement strand
TTGGTCTGGCATGCTTTGATTTGTTTCCAGCAGGACAAAGTTGGTGATAATTTGTATGAACCTAAGATATGCTCATTCAGCAGGTTTAGACCATAGTATTTTGTATTTTTGTGAGTGCAAATGAATTTATTTCTCTCCCTCCCACTTGCATGAACCATTCGTTTTTGTGTGAACATGAACTCTTTCCATTTGGATCCTAGGATTTTCACAAGAAACATAGGTATTTTATAGGCATCAGTTCAATTTTTTTTGAAAGGTGGCAAGAACTCAGTCATTCATTTATTAAGGAAAAAAAGAATTACAACCACTACTACAAAATGCCTCTATAGTGACAGGGGGGTCCGACTGTAGCAATGGGCATCTTATGACCCATTTCTACAGTGGCTCCTCCTTGATATTATCGAACCGCCCATCGCTGTTGTGGCCCTCAGTAGCAACGGTCTTGGGTGACATCACATTATCGCCCATTGCTACTATGACCATTTGGTAGCAGCGATGAGCGACCG
>JBNKOV010001356.1:0-507 GCA_050294955.1 Holophagae bacterium | reverse complement strand
AAGACTCGCAGCCCTTAAGGAAACAGCCCTTGCAGCCTATGCCCATCAAGACCTGCCACTCGAGCAACTTGTAGAAGCCCTACAGACCGAACGGGACACCAGCCGAACCCCGCTCTTCCAGGTCTTCTTCGCCCTGCAAAACGCGCCCATGGGCAACATGAACCTCCATGACCTGACTCTTGAAGAGGGTTTTGGAGCCGCAATCGCCGCAAAATTCGACCTCAACCTGAGCATGGGCGAGGTAGATCACCAGTTCGGCGGCGTATTGGAATACAACACCGACCTGTTCCATGCCCCCATGATCGCAGCCATGAAAGACCACCTCCTCAATCTCATCCAAGGATTCGTGAACCAGCCCCAGGCGTTGGCGTCTCAACTCCCCATGCTCGGGGAAGAGGAAGCGGCCCGCTTAACCGCCTCCCCGCAAAAGTCATCCCCACAAGTTACGCTCCATCAGCTCTTTGAGGAAAGCGCCGCCAAACACGGCGCCATGCCAGCTCTGGTTAT
>JBNKOV010001355.1:0-507 GCA_050294955.1 Holophagae bacterium | reverse complement strand
TTCAAACTATGTTATGGTATTGAACTATATGTTTATAATCATATGCGTATATGTGTTTGTCGTAAGATATTGTACCATGTCACCTATTTCTCTGCAACTGAAATGAGTCACTAAAAGGCTACTCTGACGTGTCACTAAAAAGGCTACGGTGATGAGTGATGGGTCACTGAAAAGGCTACCCTGACACATCACTGAAAAGCATACGATGATGGGGGATGGATCACTGAAAAGGCTACACTGACGTGAACTGAAAAGGCTACCCTGATATGTCACTGAAATGGCTACCCTGACGTGTTACTAAAAAGGCTACCCTGACATCAACTAAAAAGGCTAGAATGACACTGTAGACTATGTTTTTATTGAATTACAGATAAAATTTCTACCTGGTTCTGGCGGCTATAAAAGCACATCACGACGAATAGAACTAAGACACATTCAGACACATAGACCACACACAATAGGTAGCAAAGAGCCGGAGCCTTGATTGCCTTAGTAGGTGAGATAAAA
>JBNKOV010001354.1:0-507 GCA_050294955.1 Holophagae bacterium | reverse complement strand
CTCAAGAATCATCGACTTTACCATAAACCCATGTCGATTGTGATTCTCTAAATGCACTGGGTGACAAGTCTTTGATTAACAGATCTGCAATTTCTTGTTTGCTTAAGACTTATTATTTGATCTTGCATATTCTCCTTTCACAACATAAGCTTAAACTTAATCACGATGTATTTGGCATGAACACACGACTTGTTGTCATAGGAGTAAATTACTACTAGCCTATTCCGACGGTATGACTCATGTGGATATTCAATGTTGTCTTCCACTCTTAATCCAGATGAACACTTTGTAAATTCTTAGTGCCTGCTCGAAGGCCTCACATTATGCTAATGAATTTAATGTGACTCATTTGATTGGAGTATTTCCATAATTCAACTTCATCCGCAAGTGTGAATGATATGGATTCTATTATACATCTTGCAGAGACTTATTCTAAACAGTCACAGTTCTTAAGGGCATACAATCTTATTTAACTTATCATGAGACTTTTTATGTCCTACAATAATG
>JBNKOV010001353.1:239-509 GCA_050294955.1 Holophagae bacterium | reverse complement strand
GAAATGAATATTCAAGAGACCAACAATATCAAGAATCTCTACAAGGGCGTCTCAACCTCCAAGAAACAAGATATTGCTCTCAAAGCAAACAAGAGCAAGAAGAAGAAAGTTTTGATTGAGAGCCCTAGTGAGGAAGAAGAAGAAAAAGCAGAAGACAATGAAAGAGAATATGATGAAGATGAAGTGACTTTATTCATCAAGAAATTCAACAAGTTCATCAAGAAAAGAAGGTCTTACAAGGGAGAAAGGAAAGAGAAATCAAGATCAAAG
>JBNKOV010001353.1:0-229 GCA_050294955.1 Holophagae bacterium | reverse complement strand
TCTAAAGGGTGTCTCAACCTTCAAGAAATAAGATATTGCTCTCAAAGCAAACAAAAGCAAGAAGAAGAAAGTTTTGATTGAGACCCCTAGTGAGGAAGAAGAAGAAAAAGAGGAAGAAGAAGATAATGAAAGAGAATATGATGAAGATGAAATTGTTTTATTCATCAAGAAATTCAATAAGTTCATCAAGAGAAAAAGGCCTTACAAGAGAGAAAGGAAAAAGAATCTA
>JBNKOV010001352.1:0-508 GCA_050294955.1 Holophagae bacterium | reverse complement strand
CCAAGCAGGAGTCGTGACTTGCTGCTGGTGCGGTGGAGGAACTGACAGGGGTGTGAAGGAGGGACCACCGGGAGCCCCGTAGTATGCTGGTGCAGCGAGCAGGGCATGTTGTGTTGGACGTGCCAGCTGCTACTGTGGAGGACGCATCTCTGGCCACATCGAGATGGTGCCGGTCCAGGGATTGTAGAAGGAGGGCCATGCCAAGGCGCCCCTGTTGTTGTTGCTGCTGTTGTTGCCGGAGCCGCCAGAGCCGTTGTTCTTGCCTTTCCCCTTCCCCTTGCCCTTACCCTTGCCTTTGCCGCCGTTGTTGGGGTTGGGGGCAGGAGGGGGAGGGGCCGCCTGAGGACATGGCGGTTCCTGCGGCGGCGGGCGTGGAGGCAGCTGCTGCTGCGGAGGGCGCCCTCCTCCTGAGGGCGAGGAGTAGAACGCGGAGGCCTGTCCCTGGGCCGCCGAGTGGTCCAGCTTGATCTCCTCAAGTTCGAGGTCATTGCGGACAGATCGGAAGAGC
>JBNKOV010001351.1:0-508 GCA_050294955.1 Holophagae bacterium | reverse complement strand
TAAATCGTCAATATAATTTTTCTTCTATGTAGCTCATATTGTTTTCCTCCCTTCGTTGTTAAATTATTGTCATCATTGATTTTTTAGTTACGTTTGATCATTCGTCTTATTCATTTTTTTTAAAAATATCATATATTTTGTTATGATTCATTTTATCACTAAAGAAAATTAAAATATAATTTACTCATTCTGTTATTAAATTATTATCATCATTGACTTTTAAAATTATATTTAATCATTCTTCTTAACAATTTTTTGAAATTGTTTTATCATTAAAGAAAATTAAAACTTAATTTAGAATCTTACATATTGAACAAATATTTTAAATAAGTTGAATGACTCAAAAAATCAAAGATGATAATAATTTTAAAACAGATGAAGTACACCATCTGCCTTGTACCACTGGTATAGCACACACACGATTAATAAACAAGTTCAGGTATTAACTAACATAAGCTACCATGTCACTCGGGTGAGCTGCCCGGCGCGGCCTTCGCTTCGTCCTCAT
>JBNKOV010001350.1:0-509 GCA_050294955.1 Holophagae bacterium | reverse complement strand
CTTCGGCGCTGCGTCGTTGCCGACCCTCACGGGCCTTGCCCGAACTGTCAGCAAGAGCAGCGACAGAAACCAAGCATAGATCAATTCCGTGACACCATCCACACAGAACCGAGAACACCAAACCGCCTCCTGCGCCCAGGAAATCCGACAGCAGCGGAACCTGATCCTCAGTTCGAAACCACTCAAGCACCCTACCAATCCCCCACATGCCCCCCATTCTACCAACCCACTAAGAACCGCAGCTGGAGAGCTCGCGGAGCAGGAGGGAGTCAGCAGCGCCGTCGGGAGGCTTACCTGCGAAGGCTCGCCGGCCCCCAGGCGGGAGGAGTCGGAGAGCGCTCGGGCGGCCACGGGACGAGGGCGGAAAGAGGGAGAGGTTTAGGGCTTGGGATGGATTTTAACCCGGTGTCAGCTTAGCTTGACCGGCTGGTTTAGGGGCGTGGGCGGCGGCGTTACTGGGGAAGATCACCTTCGCGCTGACGTGGCGTCTACGCTCCTTCTGTCTCGTT
>JBNKOV010001349.1:0-510 GCA_050294955.1 Holophagae bacterium | reverse complement strand
GCTGCTGCTCGATGTCTTGAATGTCGAGCTCCTGGAGATTCTCGAAGTCTTCGGCGCCAAACGGTAGCGATCGGAAACAAGCAACACAATCAAATAAATAAACAGTACAACAAACAGTCCCTAATGACTAAACAAATAGTACCAAAAGAAGCTACTCTTTGCTATGGATGCGTGAGCGCAAGAATCACCTAAATCGGAGCTACGGTTAAGAAGTTATGAAGGTTTGAAGTTAATAGATTAAATAGGTAATTAGTATTAACAGATTAATTAAGAAAAGGACCTAATTGTAATTATAAAAAATTAAATGGGGACCTCTATGTAAAATTAGAGGGACTAAAATATAATTCTAGAAAAGTGTAGGGGTGTTTCTACAAAATTCCAGGGATTATCGAATTACAGAATTAATTTTCTAAGGAAAATGTCGTGGAATAGTTTCACTGTCTGTAGACCGGGTCCATGGCGGCCAGCTCACGGGTCCACAACATCATCATCGAATGATGACCGTTGGAG
>JBNKOV010001348.1:0-512 GCA_050294955.1 Holophagae bacterium | reverse complement strand
AGCCAATTGGTTGGTTAAGTTATTAGGATCCACGGTAGGCTCGGCCATGGCTCGAGTGGGCGTCATGTCAATCGGCTACGACCTAAAGGAAATTGCGGTGGGGTCTCATAACCAAAGCCGTCAGCTTTCAACTGGACATAGGCATTGAATCATGGTGTGTTTTGGTAGGCGTGGTTGGGTAGGAAGCCTAACGAACTACCGGGTAATGGGATGGGGTCGGTGTAAGGTATGGTGGTATACAGGGCTTGGAAGTTGCCTCTAGCATGCACGTATGCTTAGTCATTGCCCCCGAGGGTGTATGAGGCTGAGGTGAAGTTTGGCGTGGAAAAACTAGGCGCGGTCTACGTATACCCTTGCCCGAACATACTGACCATAGTTTATTGCGGCATCCCAAAAATATGAGCCAAACCCTCATTGGTGGTTCGTATGTGAAAGTGGTTCACCGGCTGGGCAGAGGGGTTAGGCATTGAAGTGTCTCCCACTGATGGATCACTTGTGTGTGGATTGGTTTG
>JBNKOV010001347.1:0-512 GCA_050294955.1 Holophagae bacterium | reverse complement strand
CCGGCCACGTGGCTGGCACACAAAAATCCGTGGGCGCGGTCCGAACGGTGGGCGGCGGCGGGCGGCGCACATGGCGGGGTCGGACAAGGCGGCACGGTCGGAACAGGCGGAGGCGGTGGTCCGGCGGCAACAGCGGGCGCGCGCGGTCGGAAGACGGCGTGGTGGCTGACAAGTGGGCCATCGGTCCCTTTTAATTTAATCCGTTTTTCCAAAGCTCCAACTTCAAAATTCACAAACATGATCTTCCCGAGGTGATTAATGAGATAACAAAGAACAACTTTCCTTTTTGGCTCCACATCCAAATCCTTCTGGATTTTGAATTAGAAAATCTAGAAACAATTCAAATTTGAATCTTGCTTGAATTTTAAAGGGGTCAAACCTTTCTGGAAAAATCTGATAAATTATCTAAAATTCCATGTTCCCAAGATATACCTGAATCTAATTTTACATTGACTCACTTGTATTCAAATATTAGAAGTTTCTTTACAAGTGGTAAAAAGGACTTAGTGTAT
>JBNKOV010001346.1:0-513 GCA_050294955.1 Holophagae bacterium | reverse complement strand
GGGGAGGGTTATGACAAGGTAGTGTTACTATAGCAACTACAGTATATCTATAGTACAACACCATGTATCTATAGTGATTTAATGGAGATGGAACTTGGTTTAGTTTGAATTCGAATTCAAATCTTCCTTTCTTTTATTTTCAAACCAAGTCAAATGGAGCTTGTATGGAAACTTCAAATTTTGCCATACAACCATGCCAATCTAAATTCACAATCTGTGAGGTCAAGTCAAATAAGAAATTTGGGGAATTTCTCAGATTTTTCCAAATGAGTTTGAACTCCCAATAAATTTGGCCCAAATTCAAAAGTAGTTTTGCTTCCAGGATTTTTAATTCAAATTTTGCTTCGAATTTGGACTTGCTGTCAAAATGAAAGTTGTTTATTATCATCAATTCTATCAGATTGAAAAGTTTGGTAAATTTTGGACTAATAGAAGGTTGGTTTTTATAATTTACAATCTCAGGACAGTTTGGATAATTGAGAAATTAGATTTAGTGGGTCAGGCTGGTAAACA
>JBNKOV010001345.1:0-515 GCA_050294955.1 Holophagae bacterium | reverse complement strand
AAGCACTCGAGCTACGAGGAGCTAGTGTAATCTACAGAGTCAGGCAGATAACCCATAGAGCAATAACAACAAACAAGAGGGACCTAGTGATAATAACTATGCTCGCATCTGAGCTCAAGACAAAACAAGAACAGAACAAATAAGAACTATGACTCAAAGTCTATAAAGAAAGGTAAGGATACAAGAGCTCACCGATCTCTGAGACTTCTTCTAGAGCTTGAGTGAATGCTCGACATGACTCTCAACTCCTGAATGGTAGAGTGTGTTGCTTGGATTTCCACCAGTTGGGGGTATTTATAGGGGTTCAATGAGGGGTTACCGACTTGGTTAAGTCGATAACACATGAAGTGGTGGCCGGCCGGCCTAGCCACGTGGCCAACCGGCCATGGAGATCAGCCTCCACCGACCTTCAGCTTGGGATTCCCCTCTACCGCCTCTTGGAGAGTGTCACCGTGAAGCCAACATGCGAAAGGCTGCAAGGTGGGGCCGGCGGGCCAGGGGTTTGGCTGGCTAGC
>JBNKOV010001344.1:0-515 GCA_050294955.1 Holophagae bacterium | reverse complement strand
AACTGGGAACGCAACACGCGCATGGCCTTGTCTTTGTTCTTGATCTTGGAGCGCTCGTCCTGACAGGTAACCACCAGGCCGCTGGGAATATGGGTGATGCGGACGGCGGAGTCGGTGGTGTTCACGTGCTGACCGCCAGCGCCCGAGCTGCGATAGGTGTCTACCCGCAGATCCTTTTCGTCTACCTGAACGTCGATATCGTCGGCCTCCGGCATAACCGCCACGGTGATCGCTGAGGTGTGAACCCGGCCCTGAGATTCGGTTTGCGGCACCCGCTGAACTCGATGCGTGCCGCTTTCAAACTTCAGGTGAGAATAGACATCGCTGCCCTCAATCACGCAGGTTACTTCCTTCAGGCCGCCAATGCCTGTTTCGTTAATGCTGGAAATATTCACCTTCCAACGGTGCGTTTCGGCGTATCGACAATAGGCCCGGAACATTTCCGCCGCAAACAGGGCGGCCTCGTCGCCACCGGTTCCTGCGCGAATCTCCAGGATGATGTTCTTGCCGTCAAG
>JBNKOV010001343.1:0-516 GCA_050294955.1 Holophagae bacterium | reverse complement strand
AAAAAGAATTGAACAAGTCAGGGTCATCACTCTACCTGTGTCATTCAGCACCCCAAATAACCCTTGCACAGAATACATCACTTTTAATATTGTCGACATGCTCTACCCTTTCAACGCCTTTTTTGGAAGAGGCCTCCTCAATACATTCGAAGCAACATTGCATTCGGGCTATCTCTGTCTCAAGATCCCTGTGACCTTCAGAGTTATATCCATTTTTGGCAGTCAGCAAGAAGCCACAAACATTGAAAATGGCTTCACCCTAGGCCACAAAAATGTACACTTTCTATGAGACCAATCAGAGCAGTACAAAACCCAACCTTTGGTAGAATGCAAAAAGGTCATAGAGGCCGAAGGTGAGTTCCAAAAGGTATTGTTGGACCAAAGAGTCCCAGACAAAACTATATGCATCGGCACCAAAGCTATCCAGCAAGACCAAGCGAATTAAGCTACGCTACGCAGCGAGGCTACAGTTCAACAACGAAACTAACAAATGCACCAACAACATTGTAGAATATG
>JBNKOV010001342.1:0-518 GCA_050294955.1 Holophagae bacterium | reverse complement strand
AAAGCTAACAATTGTGCTTGCTCTTCCTAGCTTGCCTCCATACCAATGCACACAGCTCTGTCAGGGACTCTTGGATCTAATCAAATTTTGTTGAACTCGACGTCAGCTTCGATGGCTTTCTTGTATTCTGCTGGAGCTTCTGCTTTGAGGGGGCATATTGATTGCTGATATTGCTCTTGCTCTTCTCACAAAAAATGCACATTCTTGTGACTGGGTGTGAAGCCCTTCTCAATATTTCTGGCATCTTTTTGGCTGCCAAAAACAGATATAACTCCGAAGGTGGCTGGAATCTTGAGGTAGAGATATCCATAATGCAAGGCAGCTTTGAAAGTATTAAGAAGACCTCTTTCGAAGATGGCATTGTAGGGGTAGAGCATATCGACTACGTCAAAGGTGATGTATTATGTGCGAGGGTTTTACGGGGTACCAAAGGAAACATGCAGGGTTATTACTCTGACTGGTTCGATTCTTTTGCCGCTAAAGCCGTAGAGGGACTTCCTCGGTTCTTTGAGTTGCTT
>JBNKOV010001341.1:0-519 GCA_050294955.1 Holophagae bacterium | reverse complement strand
CAGTGATGGTCAGAATGATGGATACTTCCCGAGGACCCTACGGACCGTGCTCCTAGCACTGGGGTATCGCGAGCCCCCGCTTTTGGTCGGTGTCCTGAGGCTGCTTCGTGGGAACTCATGCCTTTGCCGTGTGCGTATGATCATCTATGAGAGGCCAACGACCGATCATATTCGCCGCATCCATCATGTGGTCGAGGCTACCACACCGAGGTGGACATTCGAGGGAGGCTTGAGAGAGACTGCATGAGAAGGTTTGACGCTACTATCACATGAAGTGGAGGAACAAATGGGGCAATCACAGTACCGCCACTTCCCAAGCGGCGCCTGAGAAGGAGCTGAAGTTGTGGTGATGCCTGTGGGAGATTGTGACTCGAGCTTTGGTCCACAATCTTGATGAGGCCATCAAGGAGGTCAACCTATGCTTTGGAGGACAAAAGAATTATGTCAGATCTTGGTCCACGATCTTGAAGTTAGGAAGAACCTGTGATTTGCCACTATTCCTTTACCCCCGCTACCATT
>JBNKOV010001340.1:0-520 GCA_050294955.1 Holophagae bacterium | reverse complement strand
TCTACCTTGGTGGGTTCACCCTTGCTTATTCGTGGTCATGAAGATTTCTCCACCTGACAAAACCCACTGCAGCCTTATCAAGTTTCCTCATGACCTCCTATCTTCTTGCAACTCGTGTCTCATTGTGGTAGTGGAAAACCAATCGTTGATTCATTTTTGACTGGTTGATGAACTGCCCAAATTGTAATCTTATCTTGAATTATGCCGGTTCTCCCTGTCGCTTCTCCATCCATGAATTGCAAGATGGGAAACACCTTTTCCAACGGAGTTGGCCCAAGAATTCGATTACGACACTCGTCCCAACAGATGGTGTATTACTCGAGGTACGCAACCGGAAAGAAGGGTGTTACCCTTGGAGTCTCATAGCTACAACAAGTCGCATCCTAGCCCTAAAGCTTACTGCTTCTCGGAGATTGATGATCGAAATCTTTTCCCCGTTGTTTGAATCCTCACCTGTTTTTCCTAAACAACACTTGCATATCACTCACTCTCATCCAAGTGTACTCCTTGATTCGTATCT
>JBNKOV010001339.1:0-522 GCA_050294955.1 Holophagae bacterium | reverse complement strand
GACTTCTACCAGAGTTCTATCTATTAAGCATAGCACTCCTAACAGATTTTCCATCATGATAGAATCAAGGTGATATACTAAGGGTATAATGCATTCTAGGGTTTCAATAAACTCCTGAATTGTAAATGCACAATCACTATAACATAATGACAATTATAAAGTAAAATCCCTATGAGGGGTGGTATGCACCGGTGCTTGCCTTTGCTTAGGAACAAAAGAAGTTAGTTCTTGAGCTTCACGAATGTTGACCCCAAGCTCATGGCTTGAAATCTTCTTGCTTGACGTCATAAGCAAACCAATGGCATAATGAAATGCATGATTTAAACGACGACGGAAAGAACCTTACAATCTTAACCTAAGCTTGAAGTGGGATTGGAAGGTAACAAGGTTAAGATCACTAACGACATGAGTCGAACCGGTTACTTAGGGTATGGTCGATCTTAGCACCACTCATGACTAAACATGAAGTGATCTAAAGCCCTAAGAGTACTATGAGTTCATGTTAAAACCTTTTTAAGTTCA
>JBNKOV010001338.1:0-522 GCA_050294955.1 Holophagae bacterium | reverse complement strand
GTTTGCCGTGACTAGCTCCACTCTTCCTCGAAAGCCATCATTCGTCTCCTCCGGGAGCCTTGCAACAGAGAACATTGGCATTGGCACAGCTAGCTTTGACACTGCTGTTTCCCCGTTCCCAACCTCGCCCAAGCCAAAGCTCGCCGACAAGGGGAAGAACCCACATGCCATATACTCTTCTATAGCATCCCGACCGCCAATTGTACGCGTAGCTTTGATGAAAGCCGTGCCACCAACAACGTCATCAGGGCACTCAAGCGGTGGATCTGTCACAAAATCCAGTCCCGTCATATGGGAATGCAAAGCAAAAAATGCATTTACCTAGTCCGCGGCTTGAGCTACAAAGCAAAGGAACTTTGCAGTAAAACCATGCTTGTGTCCAAGCTCTGGACCATTTGTTCTTGACAGCCACTGTTAGCTTCGCTCGCTAACTGCCACGTTTGGTTTGAAAATTAAAACAACTGTACTGCCCCAGCATCTCAACCCCATCAGCATCTATCTTCCTTGGTTGATATTGAAGCT
>JBNKOV010001337.1:0-523 GCA_050294955.1 Holophagae bacterium | reverse complement strand
CCCCGTCGCAAGCTTTCTTCACTCCACGCGCGTGCCACCCTCCCTCCACTTCCCCACCGAGCCCCTCCACATCGTCCTCCGGTCGCCCGAGCCACTTCCTCTGTCGAAAGTTTGAGCCACCACCGCCGCCATGGCCGCACCGTGGTGAGCTCCCTTCCCCGGTCGCCCCGGTTTCAAATCCCGTGTGCCTCACCTCCCCCTCCTCCTCACCTTGCTGTAGGACCCGCATAAGGGCACCGAAGATCGTCGGAGCGTCTCCCCGCCAGGGAACGCCCCACCACGGCCCACTCCGCCCCCTTCACCGTTGCGCCACCCCAGTAGCGAGTTCCCCGCCCTGTTTCCGTGCCCGGCGGCTAGCCCTCCCCTTGATGATGCTCTCACATGGACCTTGTCGCCCTGTGCGCCACCGGTGAGCCGCCCCGGCCACGCCACCGCGTCGGTCCTGGGTGCGGTGACTGCGCCCATGTGCGCACACCAGCTTGCCGAGGCGACACGAGCCACCAGGCCATTCCGGCCGTGGGCT
>JBNKOV010001336.1:0-523 GCA_050294955.1 Holophagae bacterium | reverse complement strand
AGGTGACATGTACAAGAAGAGAAGTCTTGATTGTATAAGTCAAAGAAATTCATTGTCACCAGCTCAAGGCAAAGTTGCTCAAGTCAAGATCATGTTGATACCCTCAAGCTTTGACAAAGATGAAAAGCGGCAAAGAGAAGAATCAAGTTGACAAGCTCAAGCTTATTCTTATATGTTTTATTTCTCTCTTGAGTATAGGTCGTCGTACTATAAAGAGGGATGCAACATGGTGATCTTGACAAAACCAAAGTGCTCAAAACCCAGAGAAATATGAAGTATGATGAAAGGAAACCAAATTCTAAGAGTGTGCTGAAATCTATCCTATCAGTCAGACCGATATTGAACATCGGTCAGATCGGTTGGACCTATCCAACAACAAGTCCGATCCTTTTATCGGCTTCCAGAGCCATTTACCAGACTTGTCCGGTGAAGCAGACTTGTCTGGTGGACCAGACTTGTTCGGCCAGGACTGATTGCCAGAGCTGTTCACCGGACTTGTCCGGTGGACCAGACTAGTCCGGGT
>JBNKOV010001335.1:0-523 GCA_050294955.1 Holophagae bacterium | reverse complement strand
GTGATGCTGAAACTTGCCCCTAAAACCCAACGCCAGCGCCATGAGATAGACCCTCGCCAGGTCCGAGGTTCCCGGGCCAGAAGTCAACAGCAGCGCGTCGAGACGTTGGAAAAAGAGTTCCCCAGATCCCTGAGAATGGAACACCTCTTCTTCCAATAAGTTGCCCGCCCATTCCTCCCGGCCTGACCACTCAAAACCCAGAAAGACCTCATCGGCAAGCGCCACCATAACGTAGCGAGCATCCTGATATAACCTGTTCCCTCTGGACTCCGGCGATCCAGCCACACGGGCGGCCTGTTTGTCCAGGATTAACAGGAGTTGATCGGCAACCGTCTTTCGATCCGGCTCATCGTATTCAGCATCGTCCAGGTCCCCGTGCGCCCAGGATGTTTCCCGGTCCTTGATCTGCTTCTTGATCACACCGGTGCCCTTGAGCTCGCGTCCCTTTTGTTTGCGCATATGAACGCGCATCATGGCGAGCGCCAATTGATTGGCGAGGAGTTCGTCGTACGCGAGGCGCATA
>JBNKOV010001334.1:0-524 GCA_050294955.1 Holophagae bacterium | reverse complement strand
CTTAGATGCTGCCCACTGGTGCTGGCGCTGAGGTGGGTGGGGTGCCCACTGCTGCTGTTGCCGCTGGTGCTAGAGCTGCTATGACTGTCGAGGTGGGTAGGCGGAGCCATGGTGGTACACCGTCCGATACTTTGGAGGAGCACTACCAGATGGAGCAGCCACAACCTTCCTCTTCTTGGATTCCTTGTGGGCGCGGATGGCATCGTCCGTGATCATGACATTGCTCACAAACTCTGCAAATGTTCCTCCAGTGTTGAGTGCCATGCACTCCTGTAACTTGGTGTACAGACCGATCATGAAGCGGTCCTTCTTCTTCTCGTCGGTGTCAACCTGCTCTGTAGTATACTGTGCGAGGTGGTTGAACATCTTGGAGTAGACATACACTGATTGGTTGCCTTGCTGCAGATCCATGAACTCCATGTGCTTGCTCTTCATGATGACAGCTGGAATATGCTGTGCACGGAAGGCTTCATGGAACTCGGCCCACTGCACTTGGTTAGCAGGATGAGTGGCGATGAAACTGG
>JBNKOV010001333.1:0-525 GCA_050294955.1 Holophagae bacterium | reverse complement strand
ACCGACTCATAATTTTCGATATTATCTATCTAAAACATAAAAACAATAGATAAAGACATCAAAAACAAAGAAAACACGAGAAAAAACAAGGCGCTTTGCGTTTTACAAAGAGTCAAATATCAAAAAATCTACCATTTTATGCAATAAACAAAGTGCAATTCATTTTTTCAGAGGTCATCTCCCCAAAAAACGCCCTGTTTATGCAATAAACAGGACACGATGGGTTCCGTGGCTCCAGATTTTGGTTTTAAGAAGTCAACCAAACCCTACCTCATTCAACTTTTAAACAACTCAAAACTTCGACTTTTGAAGGATGGCTCCCAAGGCTGCTTCTGGAACTAACACAAGGATTGTACAGGGCTTCCAAATGCAAATCAGCTCATGGCCTCCGGGTCTACTTTGAAGGCTAAGTTGCCTTTTTGGGCTCTATCGACGCGAGAAAACGTCGGCGCCCGCCCCTTCCGTGATACGCCAGACCCATGTTTCGAGTAGCTCGCAAACTTTTTCCTATATTCACGATTGCAA
>JBNKOV010001332.1:0-526 GCA_050294955.1 Holophagae bacterium | reverse complement strand
CAAAAGAGCGAGAACACTTGGTGGTTTCAAAAAATTGCTAAGTGTGGCAAGAGAGAGAGAGAGTGCGAGGCCTGAAATTTTAGGCCCTGGGGACCTAATGTGAGATGCGCCCTAGTGAGCGCATCTCCCTTTTCCTCGTATGTGAGACGCGCATAAGGTATGTGCGTCTCGCATTTCATTGCAAAGGAAGACAAGCTCGTAGTAGCGTGTCTTGCATTGATCCAGAAGTGAAATACGCTCCAAACGGGCATCTCCTTTCAGCTTGCCTCGTCTAGCATGGTATAGAAGTTTAGTCCCACCTCGCCTACTAGAACTCATGCTTATTAGCTTTTAAACATGTGGCAATCGCTATATTTTGAAGATCCTAATCAGCTTGTTCCCCATTGGCTGGTTCTTGTGCTGGGCAATTGCATTCCCATTAGAAAAACCCTAACATGAATGATTCCTACTGGTGGAAGAACCATCCCTTGGTGAATATTTTGTTTATTGTCCTTTTAGGTAAAAGGAAGACGTGCCCCACCAACGC
>JBNKOV010001331.1:0-527 GCA_050294955.1 Holophagae bacterium | reverse complement strand
CCTACGGTGAGGACCACCCTGATGTGGCGATTGACCGCAACAACCTGGGTTTGGCCTGGCATGCCCTCGGCAAGTATGAGAAGGCGATCGGTTACTATGAGCAGGCACTGGCGAGTGACCTCAAGACCTACGGCGGGGACCACCCCACTGTAGCCACAAGTCGCAACAACCCGGGGATGGCCTGGAAGGGCCTCGGCAAGTATGAGAGGGCGATCGGTTATTATGAGCAGGCACTGGCGAGTGACCTCAAGACCTACGGTGAGGAACACCCTGATGTAGCCACACGTCGCAACAACCTGGGTTTGGCCTGGAAGAACCTCGGCGAGTATGAGAAGGCGATCGCTTATTACGAGCAGGCGCTGGTATCTTTACGAAAAGTACTGGGTGAAGACCATCCTTATACAAAACAAGCAACAAAAAATCTCGAAGCTGCCAGGGCTCAGCAATAGCTGGAAAATTTTGATAAAAACTTGCTGGTAGACATAAAAACCGATAGGCAATCAGCGAGAGGGATAGCGAGGGAGACA
>JBNKOV010001330.1:0-528 GCA_050294955.1 Holophagae bacterium | reverse complement strand
AGGGGCATCCCCGTAAACATCGTCCTCCTGCCCATGGAAGGCGACCCCATGGCGGTCAGCTCCTATTGGAAACTGGCCCTGGGAACTCACGGCTCACTCATCAGCCCATCGGAGGACTGGCCATGAGCAGAAAACGCAGAAAGAAGGACCGGAGCGCTACCGAGAGTTTCAGCCTATCCTTCTTAGACGCCATTAGTTGCGGCTTTGGAGCTTTGGTCATCCTCTTAGTGCTCACCAAAGCAGGAGAGCCCCAGGCCATAGAAAAGTCCCGCATCGACCTGGACAAACAGATCGCAGCATTGCAAGAAGAATTGTACCGAATAAGAGGCCAAACCGTGATCCTGAACCGAGACCTCAAAACCCAGGAAGAGCAGGTCTCGGAGGAAGAAAAGAGAATAGCCCGATTACGAGGGGACCTGACCAAAATTCAGGGTCAATACGCCGCCATCCAGCGTCAAAACCAGGCCAGCGGCATCATCAAAGACCAGCTCGAATCGGCCAGACAAACCCTATCGGAAGAAATGAAAA
>JBNKOV010001329.1:0-529 GCA_050294955.1 Holophagae bacterium | reverse complement strand
CAAAGTCATTGGAAATCAGAATGTGCTAAGGCATCAAGCCACTCAAAATGCGACACAAACCCCATTAGATCAGAAGTACAACAATTGTGAAGAGAGGGGTCACTATTTCAACGGGTTCCCCAATCCATGTATACATCTCCCTTCTACACTGATCACGAATATAGCTCCAACCTCCAGTGAAAAGACTGCCAAAGTTTGCTTCCATTGTGGATAGAGAGGTCACTTTGCCCTCCATTATCCCGATCGTCGCCAACGACAATACCCACCAGACAAGAAATGCTACAATTGTGGACAGAAGGGTCATTTTGCCAATTCATGCCCCAACCCACGTTCACGTCCTCCTCTGACACTGGAAGCTACTTCAGCACCACCACCAACCCGCAATGGAAGCTCAACCCCAACCCAAGCCCAACAGAACTACGCTTAAGGAAGGGTGAATCAAATGTCTATGGAGGAAGCTAAGAACGTCCCAAATGTGGTGCCCGGTACATCTTAGTCAATTCCATTCTGTCTTAACTGTTTCTTGCAT
>JBNKOV010001328.1:0-529 GCA_050294955.1 Holophagae bacterium | reverse complement strand
GTGCAGTCATGAAAATTTTCCTCTAGTAATTGGAGGTGATTATAACATTCTGAGACATCCATCGGAAAAAATAATGATCATTATCAATTTAGATGACCTTTCTTGTTTAATGCCGTCATTGATGGGCTGAACTTGAAGGAAATACAATTGACTGGAAGGTAATATACGTGGGCTAACAACCTAGCTGTTCCTACTTTTGAAAAGCTTGACCGCATTCTAGTCACTACGGAGTGGGAAGAAAAATATCCTCTAACCACGGTACAAGCCCTCACTAGGGGCGTATCTGATCATACACCCCTTTTACTAAACTCGGGTGAAGCATCTTCTATGACCACACAACCTATGTTCAAATTTGAATTAGGGTGGCTCTTAATAGACAGTTTTATGGAAAAGGTGAGGGATATATGGACTAACACTTTGGTGGGCAGCACACCTATGAAAAGATGGTAAGGTAAAATTTGTAGAGTACGCCAATACCTAAGAGGCTGGGCAAAAAATACAAATGGACAATATAAGAAATAAAAAAGGA
>JBNKOV010001327.1:0-533 GCA_050294955.1 Holophagae bacterium | reverse complement strand
ATGTCACATAGTTGATTTTTAGTTGACTTTGGTTGTTGAGAACATGAACAATTGCAGAACGGACGGAGTACATCATAACTCATGCATTGAACTTTCATATTGCCTTTTGTGATTGATGTTCATACCATAGGTCATGTGGACCAAGAACATGAGGAGTACCGTGGTCCACAAGCATCAAGTTACAAGGATACTAACATTGTTGTGATCAAGGTAAGCCCCGATTCATCACACCCAATCTTTGATTTTTACTTTTTAATTAATATCTTTATGTTAAGAATGATTGTGCATTAGGTTGATAGGAGTTGATTGGAACCGTAGTTACATTATGATAACTTTCTGAGTTACCCTTCATGACCTTGCTAGTATTTGGAAGACGTTAGTCAATGCTAGGCGTAGATGTAGATTTCGGTAGACGCCGAGTGGTCGAAAGGCCACGGTTCGGTGATAGGTGCTTCATATTACCTTTTTACCTAAGGTCACGTTGAGATTGGATAACCTAAAACCGGGTAGGGCCCTTAGGTAGAGATCGGAAG
>JBNKOV010001326.1:0-532 GCA_050294955.1 Holophagae bacterium | reverse complement strand
GGCCAACAAAATCATCCCGCATGGAAGTGAGGGCCCTCGAGGTCAGACACAACCTCAAGGCACTGCTGCCATACGGGGTTCTCCTAATTCTGAATTGGGAGAAGCGCGATAGGCAGTGCTGCTGTAGCGGTGAGGCGGTCCTCGCACAGGGAGGTGAGGGCGATGTGTGCCATCATCTCAACGCCGGTGTCAGGCTCACTGTCGATGACAGACCCCGACCACGGCTCCATGGGGTCGAAGGGTATCATCATGCTGATCTCGCACTGGTCCATGCCATGGGCCGTGGACAGTCGGTAATGGTAGACCGGTGCATCCCCATCGTAGCCAAGACGGATGAGTGTGTCGTATAGCACTCTCGGGAACCCCGGGCAATGCTGGCCCGTGGAACACAGCCTCCCGTCCTCGACGAGGTCAAAGTGGGGGTAATCGTTCAGCTCCATCTGAAATGCAGACATAAAAATGTCACTAACCCCACAACCAAAGCTCAAAAAGCAAATACAGGAATCTGTATAAAGCGGACAGCAGTAAGTAA
>JBNKOV010001325.1:0-533 GCA_050294955.1 Holophagae bacterium | reverse complement strand
AGGCCAGTCTTTGGCCATGGTGCGAGTGCCTGAAGTGGAACCATCGTCATGGCCTGAGTGACCGAAGCATCCTCCAACCCTAGTGTGGTTGCGATGGGAGCAGGCGGAGCCCCCGTACCATGCCTCTGGGAGACAGGGAGGTCAGAGCTTCCCTCGTCCCTTGAATTCATGTAGAACTCCTCTGTGGAGTCCACATTTATGGACCACAACAACTGTGACCCGCTGCGGGTTGTGCCCATGAAGACGACGTCTAGGTCGCTCCACTTGGGAGAGAGGCTCAGGCCGCCGAAGCAGTCGGCGATGAATTCAAGACTCCAAAAGTGAATGGTTTTGCCGAGGGAGAAGCCACCGCACTACAAGCGTGCACCATCAACAGCGATGGCAAGCACCGATGATGGAACCATCGGAATGCCTAGAGGAAAAGCATGCTGCAAATCCCCCTTCCTGGTGTGCCAACTGTCGGTGTTTTTTGCATCAGCATGGTACAGGGTGGTCAAGATCGCGTATTCCAGTTCCACGGTTGTCCTGCAAAG
>JBNKOV010001324.1:0-534 GCA_050294955.1 Holophagae bacterium | reverse complement strand
ACGCAAAAATGAGCGGATTTGTAACTCCTTTATTTTGTTTGGTCACCATCTTTTGAGTAACTTTTTCCTTCAGTTGTGCAGGTTTGACATTGCTTTGTGCGACTTTTTCCACGGTTTGGGTATGTATTGCGCTGATTTGGTCCAGTTCTTCCTTGTTTTGAGGATCTTTTTCCCTGGCTTGTGCGGGGATTTCCCCGGCTTGAGCATGTGTGTCCCCGGCTTGAGCGGGTCCTTTCTCGTTCTTGACGTCTATTTCCCTGGCTAAGGTGTGTTGGCCCCCGGTTTAAGCGGGTTTTTCCCCGTGCACTGCATCTATTTCCCTGTCTTGACAGGTATTGCGCTGGCATGAGAGGTTTTGCCACGGGTTGTTCAGGTATTTCCTCGGCTTGTGCAGGTTTGTCCTCGGCTTGTGCAGGCATAGCGCTGCTTTAAGTCAGCTCCGCTGAGTTGAGTTTTACCGTAGCCAGAGCGAATGGGGGGGATTCGCCCTGTTAAGGATCTATTCCGGCGGCTTCCTCAAGACCAAACGTGAGT
>JBNKOV010001323.1:0-535 GCA_050294955.1 Holophagae bacterium | reverse complement strand
CTAATGTTGGATAAACTGGAGACCGGGCGGGGCAAGTAGCGGGATCAGTGGAACACTCAGTTTCTGTGTGTTAGCCCCCGCCTGTGTCGGTTAAGGACTGATGGGTTGGCCTCTGCGATCAAGTATTGAACATATCGATCACATGCTGGTATTTATGGGCCTAGTAAGCCAAGTAGCCTGTCGTCATCAGATGTTTGGCTTTACCCCCACTGCTTCACTGGCTGCCATCGGAGAGAAGCTGGGTATGGACCCATGGATCGGTCAGCGTCGTGCTGTGGATTGTGCCGGGAGCCCTTTTTCTCAGGAGCAGTGGGCCTGCTCAATTCTGTCGATGACTCATCAAAGGTTGCCTCATACGGGGACCACCCACAGGAAGCATACGCCAGGCGTACGTCGATTGGAGTGGGAAGCGTACGTGTCATGTTGGTTGGGTTTTTACCTGCATGGTGTACGTCGATTCAAATCACCGTGACTCTCGGATATGAGTAACCGCTTATTCGTGGCAGCCATCAAGTAGTAATTTACTGGATTAATG
>JBNKOV010001322.1:0-536 GCA_050294955.1 Holophagae bacterium | reverse complement strand
CCGAGTGCACTATGGACGGAGCCCAGTTGCACAGTGTTGTTTCTTATTTTTCCATCTGATTTATTCAAATCAATTCAAATTCAAATCTGGTTTGAACTTTTGAAATTCGTAGAAGCTTGACCAAGTTCAATAAAAGTATGTTTTCAATTCTACAATTTGAATTCAAACTTAATCTCAGAAATAAAATTATAAAATAATTTTTGTTTAATTATTAATTCTGGTTTAATAATTAATCTTGGATAATTAGTTATTAATTCATAAATAATTATCCATAGCTCCAAAATTCATAAAAAATGAACCAAAATTAGTTCTAAGTGGTCCAACCTTGTTAGAACCCCTTGTTCATGAGTTATGACCATGGAAATTCCATTTTTGCCCTTGTTAAGTAGAACCTTATGAAATTAAGGTTTCTTTTTAGAAACTTAACGAGGTTTCGCCATGAACACCTAGTACCCATTCTAAAGCCATAGATCACCTCATGATTGGTCATGAATGGTGTTTAGAAGTATCAAAACCCCTCCTTAAGCTATGTTCTT
>JBNKOV010001321.1:0-539 GCA_050294955.1 Holophagae bacterium | reverse complement strand
CGCTGAGAAGGCAAGGCAGTGACAGTCGTTGTTAAGAGAAGAAGTAGCTACCGGGGGGAATGTGGTCCATGACATAGATTTGGACAACGATGAGGAATTGCAATGTGCAATACATCTTTCTAGAGAGGAGGCGCAATATGCACGGTGAGTACGGCAGCAAGGTGGGCAGTATGAGCATAGGGGTGGGTCGTCTCAACAACAACCAAGTGGTGATTTGTTTGACAGATTGAAGAGGTCGACCTCTAGAAAAGGGAAAGGTGAGCCCGTTCAAACTAGGATTGACACTGGACCATGAACATAAAAGAGTAAGCAAGCCAAGTCCCTAATTGGTAAGGCATGGGCCCATGGACAACAAGTTGCATGCTATGATGAGACAAGCTATAGGTGGAGAGCTTATGAGATGAAACGTTACAAGGTTCGACACTAATTATATGTTCCTTGAAAGAGTGTTCCATCACAAAGACAAGTTCATGGCGTGGATGTCTTCATTAGGTTTCCTAGAGAGTAGATTCAGCTGTACACAAGAGGGAAGATATGCA
>JBNKOV010001320.1:0-539 GCA_050294955.1 Holophagae bacterium | reverse complement strand
GTGGTTTTAGTAAAACTATTAGAAATTATGTATGCTTCTTTTTTGTTTATAAAAGTTTGATTGTTTGAGCTTAGTTTATAGGACATTGAGTGAGTATGAAAGTACTAATGGCCCATGATGGGGATGATTTGGGCATGCAAGTGCTAGTCCACTAGGGGCATGAGTGGGCACGAAAGTGTTGGACCCCTTAAGGGCATGTGTGAAAGTCGCTGACTAGTGATCCATCTTTTGTAGGTACACTAACTTGCATTAAAACATTAGAAACGGTGTTGACAATGTTTTGCCACCGTATCTGAACGATTCACAACAGCAGATCATTTCTTTTGTTTTGGTGAGGACGATTAGGTCGAGTTTGCATTGCATCAAGTCACCTAATCAAAGAAGCTTAATAACAAGTTCAAAGTTATAATCTCGCCGCTGTCCGAACCACTTCCAAACGGAATCGTTTACGATTCCGTTTTACGGCAATCCGCCGAACTCCACATGTGGCTGTATTCAAACGGCTATAACCACTGTTGCGGTTACCAAAATTTTGCGTG
>JBNKOV010001319.1:0-539 GCA_050294955.1 Holophagae bacterium | reverse complement strand
AAAATTGAATAAACTAAAATTGTCAAGGTTGATGCTTCTACTTCTTTTGATGACTTGCCTAATGGACTTGTTTATACAACCATTGAGAAAAGTGCTACTAACCCATCTCTTAAGAATGCATCTTGTAGCACTAAGGGCAATAAAGAGTGGACTCACCTAGAGATGGAACTCATGAAGGAAGTTGAAAGCCTCAAGTCTAGTATGGCCAAGCTTACAAGAGGAGAGCACAAGCACAAGGAGATGCTCTTCCATCATGCCCGTGACTTTGGGAAAAGAGGACTTGGATCCTATCCGGTGGCCAATAAAGGCAAAACCAAATCCCCGGAGATCAAGACAAGCTTCATCAAAGAAGTGGGTTCCTATTGTCAACATTGCAAAGTCACCGGTCACCACACTAGGGAGTGCCCCTTGCCTACTCTTCCTTTCCCTACTTTGCCTAAGAACTCTTCTCTATTCAAAGATAAACATTTTCTCTTGAGCAAAGTAAAAGACAAGGTGAAGGCGAAATTCATTGGAAAGCTCACCATGGAGGAGAAGAG
>JBNKOV010001318.1:0-540 GCA_050294955.1 Holophagae bacterium | reverse complement strand
TGTTTGCTGATCAAAGTGCCTTAACCCGCATTGATATGTCCGAATATATGGAAAAACATGCGGTGGCTCGGCTCATTGGTGCCCCCCATGGATATGTGGGTTATGAAGAAGGTGGTGTTTTAACAGAAGCGGTTCGTCGTCGCCCTTACCAAGTTATTTTATTTGATGAAATTGAAAAGGCTCATGGTGAAGTGTTCAACATTCTTTTACAGGTGTTGGATGATGGTCGCCTGACCGATGGTCAGGGCCGGGTGGTTGATTTCCGCAACTCGGTGCTGATCATGACCAGCAACCTCGGCACCGAATTTGCCCGCCGCGGTGGAGCCTTGGGCTTTGTCCGCGCCGATGATGTCGAAGCCGTCAAAGCCCATCAAAGCATTGAACGCGCCATGCGCGACACCTTCCGCCCCGAATTCCTCAACCGCATTGACGAGATCATCATCTTTGAACCACTCTCCGTCGAACAGGTCGAGCAAATTGTCGACTTGCAAATGCAGGCCATTGCCCAGCGAATGCAGGAAGCCGGTCTCATGGTTCACC
>JBNKOV010001317.1:0-540 GCA_050294955.1 Holophagae bacterium | reverse complement strand
ATGGAGGCCAGATCCACATCGACCGATTTGGCAGGGGATTGCTCGTCAATCCGACTGATGAGATCTTCAAGAGAATCTGAAGCGGGGTTGATGTGTAAATCCACGCCGAATTCTGCGGCCAGGTTCCGGGCCAACTGCGAAGCAAGCACCAGATCGTAACCAAAACTGTCGAGGCTCTCTTGAAGATCCAGATCATGGGCCGACACGTTAAGGATGCCTGCCGCCATTTCCTGAATGGACCAATGCAAATCCGTTGCAGGAGTAGTCGCAACCTGCGAACTGAGTAGGGACGAGAACCGACGGGCATAGGCTCGCAGGGACGCCTCGGTTTTGGCCGAAAGCACGAAGAGCTGTTTTCCCAAACGCCTGGCCGCTTCCTCGCGCTGGTATTCTTCAATTACCAGATGGGCGTTGGCGCCGCCTGCGCCAAAGGAGCTGAGTCCTGCCCGGCGGGGCTCTCCGTTGGAAGGCTTCGGCCAGGGTTTTAATTCTGTGTTCACGTAAAATGGCGACTTGTTGAAATGGATATTGGGGTTCAAC
>JBNKOV010001316.1:0-540 GCA_050294955.1 Holophagae bacterium | reverse complement strand
AGCCCGCCCACAAGAGCGGCTTTCCACAGAAGTTCGCGTAAACCGCTTCGAGTCTTCTTAAGAAAGCAATCCGCCGCCCAAACTAAACCCAATAAAAGGGTTGAGTGCAAGGCATAGGTTAACAACCAGGATACTAGCCACATAACCGGATCTGAAAATGCGCCCATGATCAATGCTCTCCCCTTTCCTTTTCTTGGATAAGCTCCTTAAGTTCAGCTAACTCTTGGGAATCCACTTCGTGCTCGGAAATGAGATGGCTCACCAGGGCCGCAACGTTGCCGCCGAAAAGTTTGTCTTTCAGATCTGAAACCATAGAGCGTTGAACATCATCTTCAGAAACAGCAGCGCGATAAACGAATTTCCGTCCCTCAGTTCGATGGGTCACAACACCTCGTTTCTCCATTTTGGTGAGCATGGTAGCGATGGTGGTGGGAGCCAATCCGCGTTCTTCCAAAAGAGCGCTATGGACCAGATTGACCGTAGCCTCGCCCTCCCGCCAAAGTACGTTCATAATAGCGAGTTGTAGGGCTCCCAACGTAT
>JBNKOV010001315.1:0-541 GCA_050294955.1 Holophagae bacterium | reverse complement strand
AAATCCGAATCAACCTTTCCAAATCATATTAGACTTGGTCTCCTTATTTCCTTATACCACAAGTAATGTGGTGACCTGGTGGAAGCGTAGGGAGCACTTGAATTTGGTCCTCAATCCAGGTGTTTCATAATCCATCATTTCTCTGCATGATCTACACCTTTTTTGATCCATGTAAGTACTTCTGTAAATAACATTGAACACATATCATGGTGCAACGTCCATTCATCACATGCATTTATAATGATGCTAAAGAATAGTTTCACCTTTGAATCATAAGCTACTACTGTGGGTGTATCCATGTTGGTGATATCCTCATCATTCTCCCTTTCTTGCATTTGAGTTGTCCTCGACTCAAATACATCTTCAGCAATCGTAAACTTAATATGCAAGCACTCTATCCCCTTTTCCCCTTCTTGGTTGCAAACCATCCTTGGTTTTGCATCTTTGTTAATGTTCGGAAGTAGTGCTTTCTCAAATCTGTTTGAACACAAGTCTAGAACATCCACCGAAGTACATTGCAGCAAGCAAGACTCCCCTTCTT
>JBNKOV010001314.1:0-541 GCA_050294955.1 Holophagae bacterium | reverse complement strand
TGGGACTCATAGGTGTAGGTCGTCTGAGGAGGCCCACTCTATTCTAGGGCGAAGAGTGTGTGCTTATCATGAGAGATGAACACTTCCGCAAAACTCTGAGTTATCCTTTGAAGCAATCTTTTGTTGCTTCAACTTTTGTAAACTCTAATACATGGCAGTAATATGTAATAACTTTACTTGGATTTCATATCTACGGTATTGTATGCTTTATGTGATGTGTTTGTGTATTCTTGCTTCACCGAGAATCCCCCTGATATGATCTTGGGAGACAAACTCCTCATTTCTAAGGTGGTTCTGTCACAGTTGGGGTCACGCGACCCCAACAAAATTTGACGAAAACAATACAAAATCACTGTTTATTTGTATTGTAGACCCCGGTAATCGTCATGGCTGGCTTCGCCCCTGGCTGAAGAGGCCATGCACCCAGCGCCCATCGAATGATGATGCCGCGTGTAGGAGCCTCACAGAGCGCACGTCCCTAGGAAGGAGACATAGTCAGCCCATGAAGGAAGGCATGCTCGCCACCTCGATGGGGCACTGC
>JBNKOV010001313.1:0-542 GCA_050294955.1 Holophagae bacterium | reverse complement strand
CTCTTCCGATCTATTTTTATTGGTCTAACCTGTTGGATTGACCCCAACGGGCACCCAACGGAATGGGACCGAATCCCCATCCCTGTTTGACCTCGTGCCTTGATCGGGGGCGCCAACCGATCCATGGTTGTGAGCCCCCGTCGCGCTGCGCTATAAGATGAGGAGGTAGCCGGGGGCACAAGTCAGGAGGTTGGCTTGTGACTGATACTACTCTCCGGAAATCCACTCTAATCTGATCTAAAGTGCGTAGTAGCGGCGGGAAGACTCCACACCGTCGCCAACCCGGAGACCCGGCTCTCACCGGATCCGGTGCTCTTCCCCTACGCTGAGCCAACACCGACGCGGATCTGCTACCACATCATCAACAAGTACCTCTACGTCGACTCCAATGATGTCGAGTTCAACAAACAAACCCTCTGATAAAATACGCTAACCCCAAGGCCCTACAACCCTCTATTCATCATGTTTAGACCGACTAGAATGTGTCTGATCCCTAAGCACCTTCAGTTTAAGATTTCTTACAGCAGGCACCAAAACATCAC
>JBNKOV010001312.1:0-542 GCA_050294955.1 Holophagae bacterium | reverse complement strand
AGATGCCCCAGCCAAACGCTGATTCCATGAGGATCTTTGTTGAAAATACACTTGTGGATGGCCTCATGGAGCAAGACGGTAAAGCCAAAAATAACGAAACCCATTAACACTGCGGCAGGAATCCACACTATGGGGTGTTGGAAATGATAGATGATCAGTGGTAGAATAACGAGGAGAGAAAGCTGCCGCCCCGCAATAAACAGATGGTAAATTGGGTTTTTGCGGTGCAGGGCTTTCAAGGTGTGAGCGGGGATCGCTTGTTTCAACTCTCGATTCAAAGCGCCCGCATGTTTGTAGTAAAATGACTTGGACATGATTCCCAGAACTCCTCAGGTTTCGTCTCCATGTCCATTCTAACATTAGATTCGATTGATTTTGTAGTAAGTCTGATGTAACGTCTACACGAAAGGCATGGTTAGGTAGGTTCATGATCGATAAAGAACAAGACGCCAATATTACAGATTCCTTCGATACTTTGGACTCCACGGTGGAAATGGATTACGATCAGGAGCGCACCATCCCCCATCTGGTGGTTCTGGCTG
>JBNKOV010001311.1:0-542 GCA_050294955.1 Holophagae bacterium | reverse complement strand
ATATTTGTAGATTTGGCTTGAAAAAATATTTTATAGTGTCACATTAATAGCAGTAAAAGTCAACAATGTGTCATAATCCCTCTGTTTGAAATTATTGACACAGTTGATTTTTTAGTTAGCATTCATTTCATTCAAAAAATTAAAAATTATCATATATTTTATTATTAAATTAAGTTTAAACATAATTTATAATTTTGTACATTTAAACTAATACTTTGAATAAAAAGAATGATCAAATATAACTCATAAAGTCAACAGTGACAAAAAAGAAGAAGATAAAGGGTGGTATGTGTGATGTCCGATGTTCATCCAGTGGGTTAGGAGCAAAATGACTGAAAAATTCATAGAATAGTAATTATTTTGCTACAGGGAAAGTGTTCCGGGCCCTCTGTCTCAATTGCTCTTTAAAAAATTATATTTTTGTGTGGGTTTTCTCATCTAAAAAGTATGAGATTTGTGGCTATAATTCTTCAGTTTTGAATGCTCAAGACGATTTTCCTTTTATGGTTTTCTACAGTAGAAAAACTGTCAAAAACACACTT
>JBNKOV010001310.1:0-543 GCA_050294955.1 Holophagae bacterium | reverse complement strand
CATGCGAGGCCATGCCGGTCTAAGCCGCAATGCCGTGTGCCGGTCCTTTGTTGAGTCAGCGTTAGGAAGGCATGGGCCGATTTAATTTACTATTTTTCAGTAATTTTCTTTTATTTTTATTTTATTGTAGATCTGATTCAATTCCGATAGAATACAAGAAAATTTGTATAAATTTAAATTCTATAATTTAAATTTCAGTCAATTTCAATTTAGTGCTCCTCGATGTATAATTATGCATATTGTAATATAATTATTCAAAATTCATTTTCAATGAAATTTGAATTTGAATATGGTTAGTAAAGAGTTACTTTGGCCACAAAATTATGTGAGGCAATGAATATCCTGAGTATTTCTTACGAATTCATCAAACTCATGGAGTTTATCTCAAGATGAATTACATATAATATTAAAACTCATGGAGTTTACTTTACAATATCATAATTAATTGAACTAAACATGGAATTGATAGATTTCATGCGGTATGAAATCTACGATTACAATACTCAACACATGGTGTTGATTGAGTGAAATTCACTCATTTAT
>JBNKOV010001309.1:0-543 GCA_050294955.1 Holophagae bacterium | reverse complement strand
AAGGCAATGGGGTGCGGCCATTTTTAGAGGGGAAGAGGGGGAGAAGGCGAGGCGGCTCCATAGCGCCGGAGGCGGATGACACAGTGAAGAGCGGTGCGGCGACCGGGGAGGTCAAAGGCGACGACTGGCGCCTGGAGGCTGAAGATGACCAAAGAAAATTAGGTCGGTGGGTCGAATGTGCGGTTGGGCCAAACTGTTGATTGGACCAGCGAAAAAATATGGGTGAGAGTATGAGATGAGCCAAAAAGATAGGAGAAGGAATACTAGCGGGTCAAAACGAAACAGAAAAAAGGAAATAAAAATAGGGAATGATTTTTGGGCTGCTGAAAATTGGAAATTTGATTCAAATAGTTTTTTATTTAAAAATTCTTCAAAATATGTGCAAATGATATCTTGTTTTATTCATCTTATCACGTAGAACAAAATGGTGAAAATGAAATTTAAAATAGAAATCATATAACTGAGATTAATCATTTTAATTTTTTTGCACTATTTAGTGGTGATGTGGTGATGATTGAGCAGCTGAGGTGGATAGTTCATATG
>JBNKOV010001308.1:0-544 GCA_050294955.1 Holophagae bacterium | reverse complement strand
GGGCAGCCAGCCCATATGGCAATTGCCCCTCTACTTTGTCCCAAAGGTGTGGTGGTTGAGCTAAAGGGGTAGATAGTGGAGGGGAAAGGAAGAAAGGAGGGAGAAGGTCACCGGCCGGCCACCAATCTTGGGTCGACCGGCCATACTTGGCCTCCACTCAATTCCTACTTTCATCCTCCACTTCATCTTGCTCCTATCATGCTCACTCCACTGACCAAAAGCATCAAAAGCAAAGCAAATTCCTTTCATCTTTTTCCAAAGTTTTTTTTATTTATTTTTTTGAATTTTTTAGATTTTATATTATGCAATGATGAAATAAATATGCTGTGGGAAAGGAGTAAATAAAAAATGGTGGATGAAAGGGGGAGAGATAAAAATCAAATATGTAAATGGTGGAAGAAGGGCAGAAAATGAGATGTGGGATAACTACCGGTTTATTCTCCTAATGAGAGCATCACATTTTAGGTCTGTGAGCAAGACCATCTCCATACCTGAAGATTTAGGTCACTGGTGTGACTGGAGAACTTGTCGCAGCACATGTGAC
>JBNKOV010001307.1:0-546 GCA_050294955.1 Holophagae bacterium | reverse complement strand
GAGGATAACTTAGGTAGTACACCTGCTGCGCTTGATGTGCAAACAAAAGATTGTTGCCTGAATAGTGCGATTCGTGCTTCAACTTCACCATGCTAAAATCATCCACTCTAGTGCTGTTGACTAGATCAAACCAATGACATTCAAACGACACAACTTTGTGCCACTGAATGTGTAATCAATGATTTTTTTAAGTACACCATAGTAGTCGGCTGCTAGTCTACTGGCATCTTCACTGTTTGCTATTACTCCACTATTTGTTGTGACAACAAGTGGACGACTCACTTCTAACTTCTCCATCAGTTGATATCATAGCGGCCATATTCCAATGCTTTCATCTGACCAAGTGACAGCTGTCGCAAGTCATCAGACACATTGGCATCCTGCATACACTACATATAAAGGGGTGATAGATGAACGGCAATTAGATGTGTGTGATAGATGAAAGACAAATAGAAATGAAAAAATGGGCAAAGCGAAAAATTACATGTAGGCAGAACTACTTCGGGAAGCTTGAACCATCTTTGACCCCATGCTGGCTTATGGAAT
>JBNKOV010001306.1:0-547 GCA_050294955.1 Holophagae bacterium | reverse complement strand
TTCAGACACCAATACTGATGGCTGATTGATCAAGGAAAGGCGCGTCAATCCGCCACTTGGAGATCTCCACAAAAATCCGGTTTGTGATGAGGGCCTTGAAATAGGCAGATGCGGTCTATCCTTGGAGGCTGTGGAGGACTATCCTAAACCTGTGGAAAGCTAGCCAAAAAGCAGCTTTTTTGCATGATAGATGAAAAAGTAGGGTGTCCTGGCGGCGTCTGGCGGCGACCTATGGCGGTACCGTCCTGGCGACATGGAAAAAGTAGGGTGTCCTGGCGGGGTCTTGGCGGGGTGCTGGCGACATGGAAAAGTAGGGTGTCCTGGCGACATTAAGTTGACGGCATTGGTGGGCGTCCTGGCATTCTTTTTCCGAGTGTCTACCAAAGCGGGGCAGGCCCAGAATTTGCAGAGCCAGAATCAAGAATCAAAGCCAGTCAAAGCCAGGACACCCACTTTTTGTCAAGGGAATCAAAGCCAAGACGTCCAACATTTGACGAATAGTGTTTGTCCTGGCGATTTCTGATTTCTGGCGATTCTTGACTGAAGA
>JBNKOV010001305.1:0-548 GCA_050294955.1 Holophagae bacterium | reverse complement strand
GACATTTTGGCATGAGGAACAACTTTCCTCATTGGAGTTTTTCAAAATTCAGAATGGAATTTGAATTAAAATTCAAAGAACCTATTTGAGCCAAATTTGATTAAATTTGAATTCTAGGGAGTTAGAAACTTCAGAATTTGATGGAATTTGGCATATGGGACCATAATTACATCTAGTTTCCATTTGAACTTGAATCCAAGGAGTTTGAGGTTCTCCATGCAAAATTCTCTAAGTGACCTCACACTTCAATTTGAATTAATTCAAATTTAAACTTAGTTTGCCTAAGAGGGTGTTAACCACTTGATTAATCCCTTATTAAGGTCTTGATGAGGAGGATTAGGGTTTTAGTAACACGGAATGTTACACCAATGACTAATACAAAGCCTACAATGTCACAAGTATGAACCCAACACAAACACACAATTGTTAGTATTATTGACCAAGGTCATATGTGCTTATAAAATTATTTCCATCTGAAGGATTTTCTTAAAATGGAATAGGTTGCTTGACCAAACAATAAAGAAAGAACAGACTCAGTACTGAAAGCT
>JBNKOV010001304.1:0-548 GCA_050294955.1 Holophagae bacterium | reverse complement strand
GCTCTTCCGATCTAGGGAATACCTGCCTAGGGTTACAGCGTCCCGTAACCGACTAGGTCTATCACTATCAAAATGTATTAGACACGGACTCGTAGCAAAAATAAACTGCAAAAGGAGGCCGCAGGCCTGTGAGGCTTTGAGCCAGATTTTTGCGGACTATTCACGCACACATCGTGCGCCCGTGCCCATCACCTCGCCATGCCCGGCCCGGCCCGACGAGGTGTGGTGAGACGAGCGCGCGTGTTTCTCCCTTTCTCCTCTGCTCCACACACTTGCAAGTGGATAGAGAGCATCCCTCCTTATAAATAGACTTCCCTCCACCTCCACTAATAAGATGGGACTAAAGAGTTGTCACCCACCATATATGAATAATCCTTTAAGATTTATTAGAAATTTACTATGGGCTTGATCCAATAATTCTAACAGTGACTTCGCTGATATGGTGGACCAATCATAGTTAACCTGTTAGGTGGGTTGTCACTCGAACACTTCCCCTGATGACATTTCAAACACGATTTTGTAGTTTGTGAGGGAAATTCTTTTTCTCT
>JBNKOV010001303.1:0-549 GCA_050294955.1 Holophagae bacterium | reverse complement strand
TACCGGAACATTCATCCAACCGGGCCTGCCAGGGGTTCCTACGATTGGGAAACCCCTGGACAATGTGACCGCTTATGTTTTGGACCGTCATTTCCGACCCGCCCCATTGGGCGTTGCGGGCGAGCTGATTCTCGGTGGTCAAGGCCTGGCCAGGGGTTATGGAAACCGACCAGCCCTCACAGCAGAGAAATTTACGCCCAACCCCTTCGCCCAAACCCCGGGCGAACGCCTTTACAAAACCGGCGACCTCGTGCGTTTCGAAGAATCCGGCGATATCCGCTTCATGGGCCGCGTCGATTTCCAGGTTAAGATTCGCGGGTTCCGCATCGAGCCCGGTGAGATTGAGTCGTTGCTTGCAAGCGCGCCCGGCGTCTCGGGCGCCATGGTGTTGGTCCACGAAAAAACACCAGGCAACAAACAGCTTGTGGCCTATGTCGAGGCTCCAGATTCCAAGCCGAGCCAGAAAGAATTGGAGGCCTGGCTTGGGGAGAAGCTGCCCGCTTATATGATCCCTTCCGCATGGGTGATCCTGGACAAGCTGCCCTTGAC
>JBNKOV010001302.1:0-525 GCA_050294955.1 Holophagae bacterium | reverse complement strand
TCAGGTTGAAGAGGGCATCAACGAAGTCATATCCAGGCCCATCGCCTTGTTGTGATCCTGAGCCGCCTTGAAAGACAAGTAAATGAATGTGTTAGGAATGCGAAGTAGTCAAGTAAACATACAAAACCGACTTTTACATAATTACGTTTATCTTACCGTGGGTGGCGTAAAAGTCGTAGGTCGAAGTGGTGTTGTCCTCAACGGAGGTGATCCAAAGGGTGGCGCCGCCTGCCCTCTAGGTGGAGATCCCCACAGCGGCGCCTGCCCTCCAAGTGGAGATCCCCACGACGGTGGCGGCGGCCAGTAGCCCTAACCTGTCTGTGGGGGAGGAGGGCCTCCAAGCTGACTTGGATACGGCTGTAGGGGTGGACGCCAGTAGCCTGGACCCGAAGGCAGCCAGAATCCTATCAGAGGCGGTGGTGGCTATGTGGGAGGTGCACCGGCTGTGGGAGATCCTCTCCACTACATCAAGGGTGCCTGGCTACTCTGAGCAGCCTATAACACAAAAAGGTCAAGTCATGCATG
>JBNKOV010001301.1:0-552 GCA_050294955.1 Holophagae bacterium | reverse complement strand
TCTGGCCGAGCCGCCGCCTCCGCCTAGCCTAGCCGCTGCCACCGGCCGACCGGCCCGTCCTCAGGCCGCCGCCTCTTCAGGCCGCCACTGTCCTCGGGCTGCTGCCACCCCTGGCCGCCGCCTCCCTGGCCGCCGCCACCTAGGGTTTCGGCTGCTTCTCCAGGCCGCCGTCTCCAGGCCGCCGCCACCATCAACCGGTTCACCACCAGGCCATCTCTAGGGTTTCCTTCTGCGCCAGCATGGGTATCGCACCAGGAGACGTCGCCGCCGACACCGCTGCCCTCAAAGCCAAACTCGACGCCCTCGTCAAGGACGCCGAGGAAGCCGAGGAAAAGGCGGCTGTTGCACGCCGCCGTGCACGTGCCGCCCGCACCCTCCTAGAGGAGGAGGAGCAGGCGGCGGCCATCTTGGAGAAGGCGGCTGTCATCGCCCGCCAGCTTGTGCCGGGCTCGTCCACAGGCCCGAACCACACGCCGCCGTCCTCGTCCTCCTATGAGGAGACTGTCATCGCCGGTCTTCACCTCCAGGCAGCGGCCGTCCTCAACGTCCGCT
>JBNKOV010001300.1:0-552 GCA_050294955.1 Holophagae bacterium | reverse complement strand
ANGGATACATCACTCGAAGTACAATTATGATGCAAATGGAGCTATGTGATCAATGTGTATAGTCAACCAATGAATGACTCCATATTGAAGAATCTATGTCAAGCCAAGCATGAAAAACACATGAACAAGAAGAAAAAGAATACAACCTTAGTTCAACACTAGTGGCCTGCTCATAATCAAGAAAGGATTGATCAAGTGCTACTTCTAAGTAATGGATATCTATGGAAGCAACTTGATCATATGAAGAAGGTTTTCAAGAATGAGTCTATGGAAGACATGAAGTGATGTGTGAGACATGATGGTAGTTGAAGAAGGATTAACAAGGACTTGGCCATGATGAACCATGCATCGGAGAAGAGCAAGCGTGAGTCTTAGCGTCGAGATACCGGATGTGATGGAGAAGGGCAAGTGGATTTCCAATCTGAGGAATCAAGCTTACTATGAAGAATCATATATCACTAAGCGTCAATCTTTATTGAATCTAGAAATGAAGTGACTTGAATATCAAAAGTGGAAATTGATCATACGTGTGGAGTACTCCAAGTCACATCC
>JBNKOV010001299.1:0-553 GCA_050294955.1 Holophagae bacterium | reverse complement strand
AGAAATCTGACGATTGGGCATTTCTAAAGGCGCTCAAGCACAATCTCTGTCCAAGATGTTAGATTACTCCCAATGGGAGTTTTATTTTCATTAAATTAGCTGCCATATAAGATTTTTTTATGACATGACAAAAAATTATTAATAAAGAGAGGAGAGAGGTAGGTCATTTCATGACATTAATTTACCTTACCACCTATTTGATGATAACATGGCACTGTATTTATTAAGAAAGAGATGAAATCAATTTTATGGGGATGAAATTTGTCCAACTCATTTTCAATGTCTTGGAAACGGTGTGAAACTATCATTGTAAGTGATTTCGTTTCATGGTAGACCCCTCTTGATCATTTGGTCAATAAACTTTATAATACTTAAATATGGTGGCTAGTATAGAAAACTGTGATATGAAACTATCTACTGAAAAAGATCATTTTATTTACGATTTCATCTTTATACTTAACGATGTGGTAGAGTTGAAAACCGTGTGATAAAACTCCACTGAGAATGGCCTTAGATTGGATCTTTTTATCCTGTCTAACATTTGCTCTGCTCG
>JBNKOV010001298.1:0-553 GCA_050294955.1 Holophagae bacterium | reverse complement strand
TGATAAAGTGCCCTAGATAGAAAATGAATAGTCAAGTCGACAAATAAAATCGATAAAAAATAAGGCTACCACGAGATCTAGATGACATATGACACTGATGTGGTTAACAAAAAAAAGAATTTAAATAAAAAATATGATAATATAGAAAAATAACACTATCATAGTTATGAAATTATTGATACATGATTACTCACCACACATGTAAAGTCTTAACTACACAATACATAAGTTCATGGTCCATGATAAATATCTTCAATAATACAACATAAATATTATAAGGTAAAGATCATTAAATATCTTATCGGAATCACTTGCAATATTTTTGAGACATCAAATATAGCATCTAGAATCTCTAACTTCTGTTTTTTCTTCGAATTCGAATCTTATATGGTTTGATTTTTATAAACCAACTCATATTTATCATTTGTAAAGGAACTCCAAATTCTTGAATGCAAGTGAGCCAATCTAAATCCATATTTTTAAAGGTCATGTGAAGGTTGAATTTTGGGGGATTGATAAGATTTTTGCTTGAATGTTTGAGCCCTTTTAAAAT
>JBNKOV010001297.1:0-554 GCA_050294955.1 Holophagae bacterium | reverse complement strand
ACATCGGACATTAAGTGCCACCGTTGCCATGTTATTGGCCACTTCCAACGAGACTGCCCTAGCAAGAAATCCTACATTGCTACAGATGACGGTGGTTTGGTTGGGAATGGGATAGTATTGGCCAAGCCTTTGTGGAATCTTTGTGATTACTTTGTGCTCCTTTGTGCCTTTGTGATCATACTTTGTGATATACTTAAATACAACTTAAATGAGTAGCTTTATCCTATAACTTTAACTTTAGAAAGTAGTAGCCAATAAATCTTGAGTCAAGTGTAGATGCATTTCTGCTTACATCCTTATGTCTTATTTACCTTCTTATTACCTTTACATATCATTTATTTACTGCACTTGCTGAGTACCAACCATAAGTGTACTCAACCTTGCTATTTTCCCCTGCTACTCAAACCTGCTGCTCAGAAGGAGAAGATGGACTGGAATTCATCGATGAGGAGTTCTCGGCTACATGTTGCCCCAGTTGCCGTTCCTATGCTGTTATGGAGTCTTCCGCTATTCCGTTTCATTGAGAGTCATCTTAGTCTTTAAAGACATTATTT
>JBNKOV010001296.1:0-553 GCA_050294955.1 Holophagae bacterium | reverse complement strand
AACCTCTGCAGAGTGTAAACTATCATGATAGTCGTGCTCACGGTTATGAGTGGTCTAGAGTCCTCGCAGGATTAGTGGGTTTTGGAATGGTTTGGTTTGGTTATGTCTAGTTGGTAAATTACAGTGGGCAACTGTGATTTGGGTGGTGTAACCTATAGATGAAAAGGTGAAGTAACTTATAGTCTTGGCAAGGTGGTTAACTTTGTCATATATAGAGTTGATATCACATAGTAAATAGGATGCTTAAGGTTAATGAGTCTATGTGTAGTTGCTTTTGTACATATAATCATGTTATAGCTTTGCCCTTGATATTATGGCCTGCATATCATATTTTTCCCACCACTTGCTGAGTACCAACCATAAGTGTACTCAACCTTGCTATTTTTCCCTGCTACTCAAACCTGCTGCCCAGAAGGAAATGATGGATTGGAATTCTTCGACGAGGAGTTCTAGGCTACGCGTCGCCCCCGGTTGCCGTTCCTGTGGTGTTATGGAGTCTTCCGCTGTTCCGTTCCGCTGAGAGTCATCTTAGTCAATAAAGACAATATTTCTG
>JBNKOV010001295.1:0-556 GCA_050294955.1 Holophagae bacterium | reverse complement strand
TACTATGGGTACATACAGGACATATGGGAACTCGATTACGGCGCAAGATTACAAATACCTGTCTTTAAGTGTCAATGGGTCAAACACTCGAATGGTGTGAGCGTAAACAACAATGGACTGACACTGGTTGACTTGTAAAATGTGGGCCACAAAAATGATCCATGGGTGCTTGCCGACCGTGTCGCACAAGTTTTCTATGTACTCGATCCAGAAACTAGGAAACACATTGTTGTTTCTGGAAAACAAAACATTGTTGGATTTGACAACATGGAAGACAATGATGAGGACGTCAATCAGTTTGAAGAGATGCCACTATTCACCAATCCAATGAACATCAAGCACATAGAGAAAGACTTTGACAAGAATCTTATGTCTTATATGCGAAAAGGTGGCAATGAAAAATTTGTATGAAAATTTTGTATCATATTTCATATTCATGTGGGTATTTTCCTGTATAGATTTGAATTTCTCTCATATTTCCTACCTATACTAAATTTGTCTCTCTAATATGTCCTATATCGATCTAGTTTTTTTGTTCGTCTTATCGTGTAGTAGA
>JBNKOV010001294.1:0-558 GCA_050294955.1 Holophagae bacterium | reverse complement strand
CTGGTCGGGCGCTCAGACCACTAACCTCTATTTCAGGGGCGTTTTGACTGTCTAGGCTCACGGTCGGACCGCCAGCTTCTGGTCCGAGCGTGGTCTAACCGCTCAGGCGTGCGGTCAGACCGCTAGAGGCAGCCATTGGTGAAAACCCCATTGGAATGCAAGGCTCCAGTAGTGGTGCGGGCATGAGAGCCGCACCGGGAGAGTCATCCTGCAAAGAAATGTATGAATCATTAGTTAGACGGGGTGAGGCATGTAACATCCCACCATCAAATCCATGTAATCATGTGCTAGTCATGGTGAATCTTGGATTTGAATCAAATTCAATTAGAATTCAGTTCAAGGTTTCATCAAATTCGAGCCTCAGAATGAAATCTAATTTCAATTGAATATGGTTGACCTTTGGTCAAAATGCCCAATACAAAAGTTGTGGCAAATATTCAAATCTATCTCCATGCAAAATTTCACATTATTCTGAGGTCCCTAAATATTTCTTTCTATTTTTTTCTCACCTGCTTGAAAAATAAATGGAAAAAGAATTCTAAAATGGAAAAATCTTCG
>JBNKOV010001293.1:0-560 GCA_050294955.1 Holophagae bacterium | reverse complement strand
AGGTCTGTTTCCTGTAGGTAGAGAAGCACCTCATGTTCCTCCAGTGCCCGGCCAAGGTCTTTGAGCTGTCCGAACTAGGAACTAGAGGTGCATACGTAGGCGAAAAAGTCCCACTGGGTGGTCTCCAAGCCGGCGCGATCAGCGTCACATCCTGTGCTCACTACCCCGAGCGCGTGTGCATAGGCCATCAATCCTTCCTCCCATGCGATGATGGTGCCTTCGCAGCTGTCCAGCTCCCTCTCCTGAGCAAGGAGCTGCTCCTGTAGTTCAACGATCACTACCGATGAGGAAGGCGAGGTCCTATGCCAATCAACAAGTGAAGGTTGGTGTCATGACAAAGAAGCAAGCCCAGGCAAGCACCGACACAGAGTAAAGACTCACTTGGCCGGTGGCGATGGCCGACTAGAGGAGGCATTCGTCCTCTTGCATCAGGATGGTGATTGGCAGTGATCTCGGTGGGGGCTCCCGCTATGGGAACGTCTGCCATTGTCACCCACACTAGCCATCATGGGCAACGAAGCAGGGTGAGCTTCAAGATTAATGGCGGGGAAAGGTGATTT
>JBNKOV010001292.1:0-562 GCA_050294955.1 Holophagae bacterium | reverse complement strand
ACCGCTCTGGCCGCGCCCACTCGCGGTGAGCACGCTCTGGCAGTGCCCGGCCGGCGTGGTCTACCAAAGGCCTCGGCCGTCGGCCGGCTGAGCAGGGCCTAGCCTGCCTGGGTATTGTGGCCCAAGGCCACAGAGTGCTCATGTGAATAGTGTGATTTGGCAATTATTCAAGTTTTATTTAATAAAAATTCAAATCAATTCTAATTTGTTTCAAATTCAATTGAAACTTGTTCAAACTTGGAAATTGGATCAGATTACTTCAAACCTTTGAATTCTGGTAATAATTCTGAAATAAAGTGATAAATCCAATTAAATTTATTTAATGCCTTTTTAAATTACTCATAAGCTTGTAAATTCTTTAGAAATTCATAGAAAATTCTATAGGACTCCAAAAATTATGAAACTTGAACCTAAATTTGAATTAGAGTATCTTCTTCATGTCAAGTGCTCAATCACCCCTTTTCATAGCATTGTGCTAAGTTAAATGGCTTCCTTTGCTTATGTTTAAGTTCAGGCCATATTGGAAAATTATGGGAACATTGTCATGGCTAATTTTGGCCTT
>JBNKOV010001291.1:0-562 GCA_050294955.1 Holophagae bacterium | reverse complement strand
CATCAAACCTACCACAGAGTCCACTACGACATTTCAACCTAAAGAACAACTGACCAACCATCCCAACATCACAATCATACCAATCCAGGTTACTCTAATCATGTGAGGGTCCATGCCACTCATATCCGTGAGCACGACTGTTATAATAGTTTTACACTCTGCAGAGGTTGTACACATTCCCCATGAGTAGTGATTTCATCACCCGTCGGCGACTAGAAAATCTCCATTTTGCCAAATATACACTGCCTTTGGTGTATGGCCAAGAGATCACTACAAGACCTTTCAATGGTTTCATCTAGCTTGTAACGTACCCACTGAGGTTTCACCGCCAGTGTGAGCATCGCACCCACCCAGAAGCCCCCTCTTGTGCCTTGTGGGTTCCAGCCATCGCAGCTTTACCCACACCATCCCACGGTTCCGCCATCGTAGCTTCACCGAACATCGCAGCGGTTTGCCATTGCAGCTTCCCCCCACACCCGGTTGGTAGCCCAAACTAGACTCCACCACGTACTACGCCAGACCATACCCATATAGGCTCATGGTTGTACTGTTTTCATGGGTG
>JBNKOV010001290.1:0-563 GCA_050294955.1 Holophagae bacterium | reverse complement strand
CAACTTTTTGTTTTTATCTTTATTTGATTTACATTAATTATTTAAGTGGTTTGTTCACTTACTATAAATGCAAATTTTTGGAACCCTCGGTACAAAACTCATCAAGTTTATCGAAATACATTTCTCTTTGATCCTAACAACATACAATACCAATTTCTAAAAGAAAAAGTAAATTACAGTCATCTAAATATGTCTACTCGTTAATATAAAAATGTATGTTGTTTTTTCAGAAAAAAATCAAAAGGTGCACTTCTAGGCTTCAAAATCCACGTAGATTTTTTTTATAGAAGCTCAAGATTATATGGAACTGTTTTAACTGGAATCATCTCGAAAGTTGTCACAATTTGTGAATTAAAATTCTTCCAAATTCATAATTTTCTATATTTGCTTCAATTTTAAGCCTACTTACAGAATCGATAAAATCATGAGAAAATCACCAAAATTCTACTTTATGATGTACTTTAAGTCAGTCAAATTATTTTTGTCTAGTTGTGTTGTAAATTTGTAAGTTTCTCAAAATCTTTTATTGATCTTTATCTGATTTACATAAATCATTTAAGGGG
>JBNKOV010001289.1:0-563 GCA_050294955.1 Holophagae bacterium | reverse complement strand
TGGTCTCGCGGTGGTGCTGCCTTGTTCTGATCGCTATTCAGCCCCTGGCACCGATTTGCTTTTCCTGCCGCTGCCTCTGATATGTGTTCGTCCAGTCAGTGCTGTTGTAATTCAAGTTCCTCAATTTCCTTCATGTTGTGATTGAATCATTGCAGAGAGAAGCCGGTATAGTTATTGAGTCGCCGGATCCAAAGACTCGAGAATTCGTGGTTTAAATTGCGCTCCCGTGGTGATTTCCCGAACGCGACCACCAGGTGTTCGGTGAAATACCTGTAAGGATATAAACTGTTTTTCGAATTGATTTCTATCGTCGATCTCATACGAGGTCTTGCTAGCACCGTTTCGTGTTCCCACTGCGATTTCTAGCCCGGTTCCAAGGGCCGATGGCTGACCTGTAGCTAGCCGGTCTTGGCCGAGTCAGAAGAGAGGGGCGTCGGGTTGATTTCGGGATATAGGCCAAGTTCCCGCAAGGAATTTTGATTGGCTCCCATTCACCCCCTCTGGTCGCCTTCTCCGGTCCTTCAATTTTAGTTCGCTTTACCCCCAAATTTTGTCAAATTGGT
>JBNKOV010001288.1:0-563 GCA_050294955.1 Holophagae bacterium | reverse complement strand
ACCAAAACCATATGAGCGATGGTTGGGTCCATGAGCGAACTGAGGTGAAGCACTAGAAGAAGTGTGAGGCAAAGCACGTGAAAAAGTGCGAGGAGAAGCATGAGAGTAAAAGCGAGGCGGAACATGAGAGTAAGAACGAGGCGGAAAATCAATGAACTCATCACGATATGAGTCTCTAGCATACTCAATATACCTCCTCTCAATTCTCTTCCGTCGGAAGCAAAACTCATCTAAGTGACCAGCACGGTCATAAAACATGCAAACAAAAACTTCATCTCTCGGCTTAGGGGTTTCTTTTCTTGCTTCTCTCTTTGGATTGAAGGATGGCTTTGGATTGGATGGGTAATGGGCTTTGGTTGGTTTGAGTGCTGCTTCTTCTTTGTGGTAGCTGGAGCTAGGAATAAACTTGGGAGCACTCTTCTCACCCTTATCCTCACACCTCTCAAACCCAACCCCCAATCTGTATTTGGATTTGGTTGCACTCTCCTCAACCCGGCTCAAGTCCTCCTCCATCATCTTCTCACTCAGCATGGTTTTCTCAAGACGTGTAGTCAAATAGGCAA
>JBNKOV010001287.1:0-564 GCA_050294955.1 Holophagae bacterium | reverse complement strand
TTGAGATCGTGGTCGCTTTAGCCCCACAAACTCACCATCGAATCCCGCGGAAGTGCCCGCAATAACAAATGAGCACGTAATTTGCCTCCCGTCGAGAGGACGTTTTTCACCACCCGCTCAATGGAAGGCTTGAGGGCTACTGTCAGGATAAAATACCCCGAGTACCACGGGCCACTGGTTATGGCCCAAAATTCTGGATACGATTGATTCCCACTAACGGCAAACGGCTGGGGAACCATACACCCCGTACTAGGTATGAAGCAACCACTCCTGACAGAATAGGTGGGGCCACCAACCTAAAAAGAACTGAACCCAGGAACAATCCACATCATCTCTCTTTCTCATTACGGTAGACATGGGCAGGCAGGATTTCACCACCTGTCTGCCTGTTCCGCCTCCCTCCCTGACCCGGGATGAGCCTGAGCATCCAGTCACTCCAATCAGGGGCTTCTAGAATTGGATAGATTTTTACCAGGCATCGGGTTCTCGAGAAGCGGCGGCATTTATTGCCTGCCACGACAGGACATGGCCGCAAGCCCCACGCATGCCTGGCAGTAGGTACTC
>JBNKOV010001286.1:0-567 GCA_050294955.1 Holophagae bacterium | reverse complement strand
CTCAAAATAGAAGGTCGACGGAGACCATGAGGAACTCACAGGATCCTTGATAGTCTCGCAATACGGACAATCTAGTCGTCGTCCACATCGGACATGTCCTCGATCTCCTCGGGCTCCTCAGGCTCCTCAGGATCCGGGCGAATCTACTCTTGAAGGTGCTCCACCTGGTGCTGCAAGTCTGCTGCCTGAGCCTGACTCGCCTCTAGCTGCTCGTCCCTCTCATGCAGCTCGGTCTCGAGGTGGTGGACGTAGCTCTGGGCAGCAACCAGCTCATCCTAAGCGTGCTGCAGTCGGGTGCGGGTGTCGTTGAAGTCATCAGTCTTGAAGTCGCAGCTGCGATAAGTCCTCATCAACTCATCGTTCAGCTCCTTGATGCGCGTCTCAAGGTGGGCATTCTTCTGAAGGAGCTTTCAGTTGCCCTTCTGAATGTCTTTAACGGCACAGTTCTGGGCCTTCACCTGGCCGACGTACTCCTCCAGGTGGAGGCGCAGGTGAGCGCCCGTCGCTGTGACCTCCTGAAGCAGGGAGCTCACGTGCTGGGAGTAGCTTGTCGTGAGCGCCCAACCC
>JBNKOV010001285.1:0-567 GCA_050294955.1 Holophagae bacterium | reverse complement strand
AATTTAAAATATGTTTAGAATAAAAAATATCCAACATTAAAAATAAGCTAAGCACTCCAAAGAGGGGTAATTTTGCAAAGCTTATTATAAATCAGGTTCATTCTTGTAAGGGCATAACCATCTTTTTTTATGAGATTTAACATCGTTAAGTCCTTATAACAGAATAGGGGTTGCTGCTTGCTTCGTTTTGAAGAAAGGTCCAATCTTGCAAAGTTCAAAAAAGATGTCATATTTCGACATTGGCTTCCAAAACAAGTCCTCTGGCGCAATTGCCCCTTTAGCAAAACATATTTAGTTGTAGTGGGAGCAAGGATGCAAATATCGATATGGGGTCAATATCGCTCCCCACCGGTTTCATCGAAATTCGTGAAAACCGGTAATATCGGTCGAAAACCGGATCAAATTCAAATTTCAAGTTTGCTGATGATGAAAACCAGTTGTGAGCGGTAAACTGGTCGATATTACAGATAAACTGGTCAAAATTACCGGTTTATCGGTACTGAAATTGGTAAAGTATATTCAAAACTCAAAAGTATCATTATATTCAGAATTTTTCAAAATAGGTCT
>JBNKOV010001284.1:0-569 GCA_050294955.1 Holophagae bacterium | reverse complement strand
ATCTTCCCAGTTTCTATCTCAGATGAGAGACTACTCATACTTCACCTTCGAGAACGGTCGTTTATGCACGAGGGGCTTGCACCGTCACAGCTTCCCTCTATTGTTGTGGGATGCCCTTGTGCAGACTGGCTACGGGGACAGAGCCCCAGAGTACTATGGTCAGCTCTATGAGGAGCACGGGCTACAGCGCTGTGAGGTCTACATCAATATCCCGTCCCACCCTGTGTTTCCTGATGGGAGCCCATGGTCCACGTTGGTCATCGGGAATGACATGGACAACGTGATGGAGAAGGCTGCTCATGTGGCACTCACTGCCCTGTGCTCGCAGCGCCTGCCTGACACCGTGGGCATTCCCATTTCACTGTACCCAATCTAGGACAACTCCAATCCGGAGTGGACGACGCACATTGATGAGGCATGCAATGTCTTTCAGGACCACTACCATGGTGGTTGGGCGTACATGGCAAGATATGCCAGCACTTGTTTTAGTTGCAGCAGAACACCGAACGCATCATTGTGGGACAATGTCGTCGTCTCTGTACTTAAGCAAGGGAGGTCATATCCCTTGA
>JBNKOV010001283.1:0-569 GCA_050294955.1 Holophagae bacterium | reverse complement strand
GCAGCAGCAGGGTTAGCACACACATGAAGAGGAAGAACCAGTTGGAACATAGTCAGAAACTACCTCTCATCAATGAAAGCCAATGTCGCAGACGAAGTGGCTGACAGACGTAATGAATGTTGGCTAGCATAATGGTGAAGTTGTACCCTTGGACACGAAAGTGAATATGAGATTGTCTAGGGTTTGTGGTCTAGCTGCCCGGCAAAGGGTGTTGCTAACCCTACAGGGATTCGATGAGTTGACCAAAAATGAAAAGGATGAACTCTTCAAAAACTCTATTCAAGCATACGTTCAATATCCAGAAGAGCTGAAACAGAAGGGAAAGAAGCTAGCTATGAAGATCATCTCTCATGCTTGGAGGAGCTACAAGAGTAAGCTTGTGAAGATTTGGAGGGACCAGGACATCCCCTTTAGTAAGTACAAAGATGTGACAAAAGAAGGCTGGGTGAGATTTTTTAAAAAGTGTGAATCAGAGCATTTTGTTGTGGAGAGTCAGTACATGCAGTGGCTCTGATCGTAGAACGAGCTTGACCACCACCTCAGCAATACTGGTTATGTTAGAAAATAGA
>JBNKOV010001282.1:0-569 GCA_050294955.1 Holophagae bacterium | reverse complement strand
TCTGTTTATGACAGATGGTGTGTACGAGAGCCACTGATGATGACGTGCTTGACATCCCCAAGAGATCTGCCCCGCGCGGATGTGGTCATGGATAGCCCCCTCATGGAAATGCACTGCCGCAACCATCGCGTCCACCAGTCAGCTTGGAGCAGTTGCTGGCTACGCAGAATGAGCTCATGACCTTGATCATATAGAATGAGAACCATCGTAGGGCAGAACATCTATAGCACCCCCGACACCAGGACATGAACACATCCTACTCGAACTTTCTGGCAACTCATTCGCTGGTCTTTGTGGGGCAAAGGACCCACTTGATGCAGATAACTGGCTCCGCACCACCGAATCAAAATTTGGTCTGTTACACTCTATAGAGTACCAGAAGACTCTGTATGCCGCACAGCAGCTGAGAGGTCCAGCAGGGGCCTGTTGGGCATCCTATACCGCAACACTGCCAGCAGATCACCACATGGCATGGGATGAGTTCCGCATTGCATTCCGTAGTCACCACTTGTCAACCGGCACCGTGCGCCACAAGCTTGTTGAGTTTCTAGTGCTACGTCAGGGGAACC
>JBNKOV010001281.1:0-571 GCA_050294955.1 Holophagae bacterium | reverse complement strand
GAACACACCTGCAAAACAACATCAAGCCAAAGCCTGAGCAACTAAAGCTCAGTAAGACTGACCCATCAACGTGGCCATAAACAACCAACTCCTAGTATGCAAGGCTTCATGGAATAAGCTCTATACTATGCCAAACCCACGCTAAGAGTGGGTCATTACTTTCAAGTTTTAGCTCTATTCAAATCATTATAACTAATTGTTGTCAATTAAACCAATCAAGCAAGAGTTGCAAACAAGTCCATATTAAGACAGAAACCATGCCATTAAGTTATCTACGTGATGACTGTCACAAACAAGCGGTACTCATATCCAAGAGTCGCGGTGATTCAAATCGATGTACATCTTGCAGGGGCTACTAGGCTTATCGGACCCATATCTCCGGTATGCGATTGGGAACATGTTGGCCATGCCGGTTGAGGATCCCGCAAGCAACAACATTTTGCGCACTGCTTTAGAGGTATGTAATACGGACGATCATCAGAAAAATAAACTGAAACTCCATTTAATTGCATACTTTTGTTCTACTTTCAAAAAGCTCAGCGTCGATTCCGTTGAATCATAGCCCGCTGTG
>JBNKOV010001280.1:0-574 GCA_050294955.1 Holophagae bacterium | reverse complement strand
ACAGGGAGTGTACCATAGGAAAACCCATTGGTGGCAACATCTAGACCTCACTTGAGCCAGATACGATAGATACCCTAGCTCACCCAACACCATGCAACCCTATTATAACTATATCAGGAGACAATTGAATGGAGATCGAGAAAGGTATCATTTATCCAAGAATGTACATTCTTGATGACGTCCCGATCGACAGTGTTAGCTTTGCTGTGGTCAAGGTGGACATGGTGCATGAGAACGTGAAGAATTTAAATTTGGAAGTGGCACCTGATGATACGACATTGACTCTATGGGATGCAGTGACTAGAAGGGTCCAGTGGAGGAGAACTTCTATTGATGTTGACCCAGCAGCAATTTTAGCATTGACCACTCCAAGTCTGTCACAACAGCATACCATTCCAAGTCAGTCGCAGCCACATACCATTCCAAGTCTGTCGCCGCCACAGAACACTCCAAGTCAGTCACGGCCACAAACCACTCCAACTATGCCGCTGCCGCAGACAACTCCTACTCAGTCGCAGCAGCAACCTCATTAGCTGATAATTCCTGAGACACGACCAGAGTTGCCACTTGAAGA
>JBNKOV010001279.1:0-576 GCA_050294955.1 Holophagae bacterium | reverse complement strand
TTCACTTCAATCCAAGCTTCCTAAGAGAGGTTTGAGTCATCCTTTTGTCACACCCAAAATTTTGAATTTTGGAATGTGACTAAAATTCACTAAATTTTAAAACCTTTTCTCAATAGATTATAATTTGCATTTAGATTATAAAGGAGAAATCAATTTTTTAGGCGAAAAGAATATTTTCTAAATTATTAAATTAATTTAGGCTCTATATAAATGTTTGTTGCATTCATGTCGTCCTGCATTTATTTTGTATTGATGTATTGTTTTAGATCTATAAGTGCGAGTAGAAAGTGTTCATTTTTGTTGAAATTTGAATTAGATTTAAATTCGTTCAAAATTCAGAATTTGAAACGATGTCCCGAAAGTCTTATTTCTAAAATATTCTTGATTTAAATTTTGAATTGAGTTTCAAAATTATTTTTATTCAAAAGTACCAAATTTCTATTTTTGGAAAATATTTAAACTTTACTAAATTTGAAAATGTATTGTTTTGAATTTAAACTTTCAATTCAAGTCAAATCTGCTGAAAAATATTGCAAAGACAATTTCTATTTTCCATGTGCAGCCCAAAGTCTTTCG
>JBNKOV010001278.1:0-577 GCA_050294955.1 Holophagae bacterium | reverse complement strand
CCTGTAAACCGATAAGTTGATTCCTTCAGAAATCCGGACATGTCCAGCCAACTTCTCTGAAATTCGGCTAGGGAGCCGGACATGTCTGCCAACCACTCTGGAATTCGGCTAGGGGCGGATATGTTTGGTCTGACAGGAGTTTTTATGGTACATTTGCTTAGTTTCATCCATGGTTGCAGGAATCGATGGGGGAGAGGGATCTAGTGTGGGAGCATGGAGAGAATTTATTTTCCGGGTTCAAGTGCAAATATTGTTTGAAAGAATTTTGAGGGGATGGAGATACAAGGTTGAATGAGCATTTGACGGGAAAAAGTGAAAATATTTCACGGTGCACTAAATGCCCATCAGACATGTGAAACTACTTCTTACGTGAGTTGCAAAGGGTCCGAGAGCAAAAGAATGTCATAAATGATGAAAGACTCCATCGAGCGCAAAGCACAATTCCAGAACCCGATGATGAAGATGAGGAATTGCAGGAGGTGTTAGAAGTTTTGAGGCGTGAAACTGAGTTTCAAAGAAGGGCGGGACAACACTATGAGCATGGTGGTGGAAGTGGGGGAGGAGGAGGGGGAGGTAG
>JBNKOV010001277.1:0-578 GCA_050294955.1 Holophagae bacterium | reverse complement strand
GTTGACGGTATGCCTGGTAACCACCATGATCTACATACCTTTTTACTGTTGTCTTGCTTATTCCCAACTCACGAGCAATACGCTTCTTACCCCAACCCAATTGGTGCAACCGCAACATCACCGCAACATCCTCGGGTGTTTTCATTTCATCACGCTCCGCCTGGCCAACTGCCAATGCGTGATTTTGAGACTCTTCCCCGATCATTGAAACCTCCTTTATGACTGGGGTCAGTTCTTCATGTCGTTAGGGGGTCATTTTACGGTGTCGCTTAACAATGAACCGTGAAATCCTACTAAACATCGCAGCGTATTACCGTGTTCCCCGCACACGCGGGGATGAACCGAAATATAGAGCAGTTGCTGAGTTTTCTGTTTTGTGTTCCCCGCACACGCGGGGATGAACCGGTTTCGCCTGGTGGCCCATAAATCTCCACTCCGTGTTCCCCGCACACGCGGGGATGAACCGGTACGCCTTAATAAAGGCCTTCCAGGCCTTAAGTGTTCCCCGCACACGCGGGGATGAACCAAAACAGGTGCTCCCGCCAACGGATAAGACCTCGTGTTCCCCGCACACGCGG
>JBNKOV010001276.1:0-579 GCA_050294955.1 Holophagae bacterium | reverse complement strand
AGACCACGTGGGGACAAACCACAAGTCAAAGGGGCTCAAGGGCCGGCCGGCAGGCCACAATTTGAGTCGGTTCAGGCTGAGACTTGGCGGCTACATTCATACATCGGTACACAAGAATATCCTATGCCCGAGAGTCGGTGGAAACCGGGAGGTGTGGCCGGCCGACCATGTGGATGGCCTCCTGGCCATCCATCACCTCCAAACTAACTCAATTAAGTTAGTGGAAGCTCCCCTCTACCTCTATATAAGAATCCTCACGGTAGAAATCACACACCACACTCTTATTGTAGTACTACACCTGTAAAGGTTCCAGTTTAGAAGTAGAAGCACAGGCGAAGCCTTATTGGGAGTCGAGAGTCACGTCAAGTCTTCACGAAGATTGGTGAGCTCTTGTATCCTTACCTTTCTTTATAGACGTTGAGTCATAGTTCTTATATGTTCTGTTCTTGTTTTGACTTGAGCTTTGATGCATGCATAGTCACTATCACTTTGTCCCTCTTGTTTGTTGTTATTGCTCTGTGAGTTATCTGTCTGACTTGGTAGATTACTCTCGCTCCTTGAGTGATTTACCGACGTTGG
>JBNKOV010001275.1:0-580 GCA_050294955.1 Holophagae bacterium | reverse complement strand
CGTGACATTTGGTTATCAGTGAACACTTTTGGGTTGTATGTGTGGAACAATTGATCCTGGGTCATGCATACGATGAGTACTCAATTTTAGCATAAAAACCAGGTATGACACTCGTTCAACTACTAGTCCAAGGAATAGGCAACAATCTTCACAAGGGGATAACAATCTTGACATGACGGGTCCTTCAGAGATGGAGGGATCAAGATGCAATGTAATTATGAGAAAAAACATGCATATGTGCAAATTGAAATATTACCACCAACTCATTCCATTTATACTTTGTTATGACAATTAATTTTATTGCAGATGGATCGAGAATGGATGTACGGTTCGAATTTAAGGGAGAGAGAGGACGCATTTATCAACGGTGTCGACTCTTTTGTGATGGTTGCCAAGGCGTATGTCACAAAGAATCCTAAGACAAAAGGATTTCTGTGTTGCCCATGCATTGATTGTAAGAATCAGAAGGAGTGGCGCAATGTCGAGCAGATTCGCTATCATTTATTGCGCAGGGGATTCATGGTTAACTATCGGGTTTGGAATAAGCATGGTGAGGGAGGTGAAAATGAACCTGAGGAAG
>JBNKOV010001274.1:0-581 GCA_050294955.1 Holophagae bacterium | reverse complement strand
TCCAACATTCATCAGGTTTGACTTATCCAAACTTTCCCTATTTGGGACGCTGTGGTTTTAACCTCAGCGCACCGGGATTCAGAAGGCCTGCCTGCGATTTCTCAAGGCTTTTCGTTTGAGATTTAATGGTGCATGGATCGGCTGTTTCAGATCAGCAAAGAGGCGGATCGGGCCTTGGGCATTCCGAATTTATTAAGCTCGGTCTGGTTCATAGGTCTGCCTAAGCCACGGATTCTCATGCTTGTAGACTTAAGGGGCGAGGTCGGTTTTGGTTTTGGACTTTTGACTGGTGCGAGAACCTCATATCCCGTCGGGTCGGTCTTGTCCATGAAGGGTCTTGGGCGCTTGATGCGTTTCACAACGCAGGGGTCATCGGAAGAGTCACGACGGTAGAGACTTCTCTTGAGTCTGCTCTTCTAAGAGTCCGATATTCTGTTGTCAATGAGCACATGAAACCCTTCTTGTTGGGATGGTTTCTCGGTTTGGGTTACATCAAGCGGCTCTTGCGCTTGCGCCAGCAGCTCTTGCGCCACTGGCGTTTTGTGTTCTGGGTTTTGCAGCCAGGACTTGGGCTGCTTGGG
>JBNKOV010001273.1:0-581 GCA_050294955.1 Holophagae bacterium | reverse complement strand
AGCAAGCCGTTCCATACCGGACACGTGGTGGCACATGTTATCCTGGGGGGTCTACTCCTAAGATTCGGTCCTTAGCAGATCCGAGCATAACAAGCCACATCACTTGACGGAATCCAACCGTCTCCACCATTCCAACCTTGCTCAAACCACATCATTGATTTTCACTAGGGTCAATTCACATCTCGACGGATGGGAGACCATCTCTCACAAAGACACAAGCCAAACTCAACATCATAAAGGATGGAAAGACTTGTACGACTCTCATGACTACATGGCTAAGCATAACTACCCATGTATGAACCCAAATCCTAAAGTATGAGGCTTAGGTACAGTATTAAAGCATGCAGGCCAATGTGTATACTAGAGAGAGAAAGAGAACACATAGGATCAATATGGACAAGGGTCAATTGCCTTGCTCTCCCGCTAGCTGCTGCTCAAAGTCTTGGAAGTCGAGCTCTTCAAGATTCCCAAAGTCGTCGGCGCCTAACGATAGCGACTGGAAACAAAGCATTACAAACAAAAAAAAATGGTACAACAAATAGTACCTAATGACTAACCAAACACTACCAACAGATGCTACT
>JBNKOV010001272.1:0-580 GCA_050294955.1 Holophagae bacterium | reverse complement strand
AACCACGATAACTTTGGAGGTTAAAGCGGCAGCTAAGAGATCTAATTGACAAAAAGAAAAGGAAACTAGAAAACTAGGGCAAAAAGTATGAAAAATATAAGTTCGATTGATTTTGTTGGCGTTGGATTACAATCAGTCGTGACCTATACTTATATAGGTAGCAGGACATAGGTCTTTGGGTCGGATACGACCAAATCTTTTCTAATCAAACAAAATCTCAAACCATACTTGAATTCTATCTGATCTGGAAAAACCGGATAGTCCAGTTTGTCAAACTGGATGGTTCGATTTTTGGGACTTTGGCTTCTTTCTTGATTTTTTTTTCTATCTTGGTCCCTTGATGCCTTTTATTCCCTTTTATTTCTTCAAAATAAGTTGGATATTCAAATCTTCAAGTTTAGCTCATTCCTTGGCTTTGCTCTGAAACTGTCAAAATTGGATACTCTGCTTTGGCAAACCAGATAGTCCAGTTTTTCCAGCCTTGCCAAATTTGGTCATCAACACATGCCCCCTTCCTTTTAGTTAAGCTTGCATATTAAAAGGCATTTTAGACCAAATTTGACCTGAGGATGATGTTTAC
>JBNKOV010001271.1:0-583 GCA_050294955.1 Holophagae bacterium | reverse complement strand
ATGAGTGTTGCCGTTCATCCTCAAACAGACGGACAGTCTGAGCGTACTATACAGACCTTAGAGGATATGTTGCGCGCTTGCGTGCTGTCTTGGAAGGGTAATTGGGAGGATCATTTGGCCTTAGCTGAATTTACCTACAATAACAGTTATCATGCAAGCATTAAGATGGCACCATATGAATCTCTGTATGGACGGAAGTGTATTTCTCCATTGTAATGAGAAGTATCTAGTGAGCGATTGTGTCACACCTGGTTTTAAAGCCAAACCAAATGCTCATAGTATGTGTGCCCAGGAATCAAGTTTACACACATACCATACAGAAAATGGATACAGAATAACCAATGTCACAATATATAATATATTTACCGAATAATGTCTTTACAAAAGACTAAATCGAATACTCTCAGAAGCATTGCAGCGGAAAGACACCATAACTCCACAGGCAATCGACCGGGGGCAATCGCTCGCCTAGAACACCATATCGAAGTACTCCAAAGTCTTCTTCAGCTTCTGAGCAGCAGGTTTGAGTGGCAGGGGAAAATAGCAAGGTTGAGTACACTTATGATTGGTACTCAGCAAGTAC
>JBNKOV010001270.1:0-583 GCA_050294955.1 Holophagae bacterium | reverse complement strand
CAACTAGTGACCAAACCGGCTCTGATACCAATTGATGGTCCGGAGAAGGTGACCAGAGGGGGGTGGTGAATGGGAGGCAATCAAAATTCCTCGCTGGAACTTGGCCTATATCCTGAAATCAACCCGACGCCCCTCTCTTCTAACTCGACCAAGACCGCATAGCTATAGAAAAGCTATCGGCCCTCAAAACTGGGTTAGGAGCCACGGAAATATAGTGGAAGACAATAATCAATACAAGCCAAGACACATGCGAGACTACGGCGGCCAAAAACAAATCAAAAGACAGCTCAAGTCTTCATAGATATTTCACCGAACACCTTATGGGCATGTTCAGAAAACCAGCACAAAAGTATGATAGAAACTAGTAAAACTCGAGTTTTTTGATCCGGTAGCTCAACAACACAGTCGACGACAATAACTACTGCAGGATTTACAAAGAAGCAAAACGAGAAGAATCGAGGGGTTTGCTGAAAATGTCGGCCAACTGTCTCTCTGTGTCAATAAATTTCATCTCTATCTCTCCCTTCTCAATATGGTCTCTTAGAAAGTGGTGTCTTACTTTGATGTGTTTGACTCTTCTGTG
>JBNKOV010001269.1:0-584 GCA_050294955.1 Holophagae bacterium | reverse complement strand
CTGACGTCTACGACTCCGATTGCATCAACTGCGGCTCTGGCATCCCAGCTCTACCTGCTGCACTACTCGCATCACCCTCAGGCTACGAGGGAGCCACCGGCACCGCCTCTACAGCAGCAGTCGTCGCCAGTAAAGGCCATACCGGTGGCTCCTTCGGTGAACCCTCATCCGATGACCACGCGGGTTAAGCGGGGCTTCTGGCCGACAGACTCACCCCGTCGGCCACTTCGGCATCAACCTTGTCACCGGTGCCCTCCTCCGTCAGCGCCGCCCTCATCGATCCAAATTGGCGCCATGCCATGGAAGAAGAATTTGCTGCCCTGATCGTGAACAACACCTGGGATCTTGTCCCTCGCCCCGTTGGCTCCAACATCATCACCGGCAAGTGGATTTTCAAGCACAAGTTCAAGAAGGGTGGCTCTTTAGATCAGTACAAGACTTATTAGGTTCTCCAAGGGTTCATCCAACACCTCGGGGTGGACTACGATGAGACCTTCAGCCCCGTCATGAAGCCAGCCACTGTTTGGAATGTGTTGACACTGGTCGTCTCCAAGGGTTGGCTCGTGCACCAATTCGATGTCAAG
>JBNKOV010001268.1:0-584 GCA_050294955.1 Holophagae bacterium | reverse complement strand
GGCGCGTTTCGTGCTCTTGTACCTAGGCTAAAGCAGGTCACTTGGCCCGATAAGTTCAAGCCTGGACAGATTGACAAGTAGGACGACCCTAACAACCCCGAAGAGTTCATCCAAGTGTACCACACAATTATTGTTATAGGAGTTGAATTGATGCCCTAGTTGCATTAAGGTGACCTTCTGATCCATCATTTATGCTCTTATGGCTAGAGATAGGTCGTTAGCTATGGCTAGGCGTAGTTGTAGGCTGCGATAGATGGCCGAGTGGTCGAAAGACCACGTGGCGGCCATAGGTCTTTTAAAGCCTTAACTCTCCAGTTTTTGGAAAAGCTGTGGTTAAAAATGAGACCGGGCGGGGCCATTAGGGGAAAGTGGGGACAGCTGGTTGGGAAGGTCAGGGAGTGGGTATGTGGCAAGCCAGCGCCTCCAAGGTTGTAGCCCCCGCCTATGTCGATTGAGGACCGTTCGGTTGGCCCCCACGAGCAAGTATTGAACGTACCGATCGCATGCCGGTGATATGGGCCCGGTAAGCCTAGTAGTCGGTTGTCAACAGGAGTTGACTTTTTCCCACTTCTCTTTGGCTGTTG
>JBNKOV010001267.1:0-586 GCA_050294955.1 Holophagae bacterium | reverse complement strand
CAAAATTTTGCCAAAAACCTGTTTCTTACAGGTAGGTATGATCTGCCAGAAATGTTGTTTCAGCGACCGGTTGAGTTTCCGACTGCCGTAACTCGCAAATCGCTGACCGATTGGAGCCGTTTAATGGACCATCAGAAAGATGAGAGAGTTCCTTTTCAAAACGGTATTCGGAACTTCCAGAGTTTCAGCCAATCCGAGACCGGAAAATGAAGATCCGTTGTACCGCTGTTCTGTCCAGGAGCAGAATTCAGCAGCGACGTTGATCATCAAAATTTCGTATTTTCTAAACCACTTAGCGGACAGAGTCATATGAGTAATGGTTAGAAAGCTGGTAGAGTTTCCCAAGTTTTTGGTGTTCAATTCTGGAACAAATTCCTTTGGGAACAGTTCCATTTTCGCTTTTTACTTACTGTTGTTCGCTTTATACAGATTTCTGTATTTGCTTTTGATTATGGGGTTAGTGACATTTTTATGCCTGCGTTTCAGATGGAGCTGAACGATTACCCCCACTTCGACCTCGCTGAGGATGGGACACTATGTTCCATGGGGCAGCATTGCCCGGGGTTCTCGAGAGTGCTATACAACG
>JBNKOV010001266.1:0-590 GCA_050294955.1 Holophagae bacterium | reverse complement strand
GTTTGTACAAATATATGCTCATCACATGATGGCTTTGCTTGGGAGCAACAAGAGTTAGCACAAGACAAAGTAATAGAAGGTTGTGCACATGTGCAAGTGTGATGTTGAGAATCTTTTACCATTGTAACCATAACCCCATGAGCTGATTCTAGCAATGCATATGAATTCATAAGCTCTTTATGAGAACATAGTAGATCTCTGTGTCTCTTTTGCAATTTCATATGCTTGCTTATGAGTTTCTTAAACTCCACCAAGAGTTCTTGTTCATCATACTCATCATCTATGTCAGTATCGTCATCGACGTTAGAACTTGATGTAGAACAATCATCTTCTTCAGATAAGACTTTTTCTGTTATGTTAAAACTGGACCCTCCAGTTTGGAAAACCGGACCATCCAGTTTTCCTAGACGGGCAGAATTTAGTTCTTTTTGAACACTTGATTGCTCTTATTGATCTTGATCACAATGTGTAGATGATGATGATATATTTTCTGGAGCATTTGATGATGATCTCTTGCTATTACTTGAGTCATACATTTGCTCAAGCACCATCCAAAGAAGATTAGCTCTTTCAAGTCAACCATATTTTAT
>JBNKOV010001265.1:0-590 GCA_050294955.1 Holophagae bacterium | reverse complement strand
TCCACAATATCTCTGAGCACTTGAATTTTGATGATCCAAAAGATGATCTTTGATCTCTTGAGGATGAATATGAGCAATAGTAACAAGATATGATAAAATGCATATGACAAGAATATGAACCACACGATGATTTCAAAAATTTCAAAAAAATCGCCCACTCATAGAGAGATGAAAGGTTTTGGAAATATATGAGTATGAAGTACCTTTACGAACCAATATATATGAAATATATGATTCTACAGGTAGAACTCACTAGATGCCATACCACGATAAGAACGGTTAAATGAATTTTCAAAGCGAATTTCAAATCCCCATAATGTTCATAAAAGAGATCTTTTGAGAAAACATTGAATACAAGAAATATTCAAGATAACCAACTCTACAAACTTGGTAAAAGAACTTTCTCAAAAACTGAACCAACAAGATTCCAAGGAAAGAACAAAATTCAGCAAAAATAAGAATCTTATTACCTTCTTGGGAGCCCAAAAATCCAATGAGTGAAGAGAAGCACTTGAAACTCCAAATAAGCCATGCAAAACATTTAGAGATACTATAGAAACTCCTTCAAAGTTAAATTGCAACTTTTCAAT
>JBNKOV010001264.1:0-593 GCA_050294955.1 Holophagae bacterium | reverse complement strand
GCGAACTCACCATTACAGGCCATTGTCAGGCAAGAGCTTACATCAACCAGCCCGCATTAACGGCGGACAAATTCAGGCCCGATCCCTATTCTGGAATTTCCGGGGCGCGATGCTACCGCAGCGGCGATCTCGCCCGCTTCCTACCCGACGGGTCCATTGCCTACGAGGGCCGAATGGACCATCAGGTCAAGCTGCGCGGGTTCCGCATTGAGCTGGGCGAAATCGAGGCCCAATTGGAATTGTCGCCCCGGGTTGCCCGCGCTGTGGCCGTGGTTCGCGAGGAAGACGGCAACCAATGGCTGGTCGCCTGCGTTCAACCCGCTCAAGAGCCGGACGACCAGACCGAACAGCTTATTAAACAAGCGCTTGCCCAAAAACTGCCCCAATACATGATCCCCGACTTTGTTGTGTTCACCGAACCCTTCCCCCTGCTGCCCAGCGGCAAGGTGAACCGGAAGGCGGTGATTGCGGAAATCGGGTCTGTGGCTCGATCCGCCGAAGACGCCTATGTGGCGCCGCGTTCAGAAACGGAAAAGAAACTGGCCCAAATCTGGGCGGACCTGCTGTTGCTGGAGCGGGTGGGAATTGAAGAC
>JBNKOV010001263.1:0-594 GCA_050294955.1 Holophagae bacterium | reverse complement strand
GAACCATTGTGAATGTGAAGAGAAGAAAAGTGGTTCTCTCTGACCGGATAGTACTGGCTGATATTTTCTCTCAAGAGTAAGTATCTGTATTATTGAGGGCATGCTGCACATGCATAGAGTCGTAGGGGTCATTAAGTTAGCTACTTACTCCCTTGGTCCCCAACCCAATTGTTTGACACGGTTCTAATTTTGACTATTTGTTTTATTAAAAATCAAAAATATTTTTTGTTTTAACTATAGTGTGATTTATTACATAATGCATTTTATGTATATATTTAATTTTCTCAAAAAAATAAAATATTTTGAATAAAATGAATAGTCAAACATGATTTCTAAAAATCAACAAATGCTTACATGTCTGGACTGAGGAGTAGGGTGTAAGTAAGGGACCCCTAAGTTTAAAGCATTTGGATTATAAAAAAAACAAGTCGCACTTAAAGTATATATAATAATAAAACAAGTCATAATAAAATAAATAACATTTTTACAAATATTTTAAATAGGATAAATGATCAAACATGATATCTAAAAGTTAATAAATATCTACATTTTTGGATGAGGTAGTACATATACATTGTTATATCTTATATTTAA
>JBNKOV010001262.1:0-595 GCA_050294955.1 Holophagae bacterium | reverse complement strand
CCTCAGGACCTGGAGCAAAGGATGAGCCAGCAGTAAATAGCCATTCTCCCTCCGGCTCCCATACTCGTTAAGTGTCCTACCCAGAGTCTGTAATAAGTTCGCGTCATTAGAACCTTTGACTTTGATTATTGTTTTGGATGTATGATGTTTGTGCTTGTCCGGTGTGAGCTGTAGGTTGCTTATGCGCCTTGTCTACAGCCTCACCTTAGTTATATAAATAAAAATCTTAATCATTGGTATACCTTGATGCATATAGTTGGGAATCTTATATCTCTATCTTCAACTCTATCTCAAACCCCTTCACAATTATCAGATGGCCAACACTCGCAACCGTGGTGCCAACGAGAACAACAGCAACAGCAACAACCCACCTCCACCACCAACACTTGAGCAAGTGTTGATAATGCAAGCTCAGATGTTGCAGACCATGCAACAAACTATGGCTAACATGCAACAAGCCCAAGGACATCAGCCAGCACCAGAACCGCAGCAGCGTGACAAGCTTGGGGAATTCCAGAGAACCAAGCCTCCGACATTCTCTCATTTGGTCGAGCCCATGGATGCCGATGACTGGCTGAAGACCATCGAGAAGAAA
>JBNKOV010001261.1:0-595 GCA_050294955.1 Holophagae bacterium | reverse complement strand
TGAAATCCTCATGAGCTTGTTTCTCCAATTGTTTAACCCTCGCTTCTAACATGTGAATCTGAATATATATGAAAGGCTAGATTTAGTAATTAAAATGGAGATTATTAAAAATAGAAGTATGACATAAAAAATTACCCTTTTCTGCATGGAGTTGGCAGCGGTCTGCAATAAGAAGACAATTCAATTTAGAAAATCTTACAACAAATAGTACCCTAAAACAATTAAAATCTATAGAGATTAGCAAAGATCTGATTCTAATCCTACAAATCTACCACGTTTATGAGAAAAAAGGGTGAGAAGAATCTCCTGCATTTTTGAGAAAAAAGAAGGGTGAAGAACTTACCAAGGCCGATACAGGGCCTTCATCATCGGGGCCATTGTCATCGACCGTGACAAGGCATCCCCTTCCTTCCGATGGGACCACGATAGAGGGGGCGTGTAGGACTGGGACCTTTTCTTCCCTTGGCGGGACCGTGACACGGAGGCGCTGCGAGAGTTCTTCCTCTGGTGGGACCATGATGGGGGGGGGCACTCGAGCAGGACTGGAGCGTCCTCTTCCTCTGCCGGGAGTCTGCAGAGGCCCTGTGGGATTGGG
>JBNKOV010001260.1:0-597 GCA_050294955.1 Holophagae bacterium | reverse complement strand
CCTCAGACATTGTCGCCTTCCGACTGCCGACACTGAGGCCCTCAAGCAACGGCATGACACCTTGGTCACCGCTGCCGAAGCTGTCGATGAGAAGGTCATCGCCGCGCGTCGTCGTGTCCTGACCGCCCATCAGCTCCTTGATGGGGACCAGGCCGCCGCCGCCGATCTCGAACATAAGCCACCGCCAAGAAGCTGGTCCCCGATTCCACGTCTTTCTCGACCACGGAGACCGCGACCGCTTCTTCGTCGTACGTCGACACCATCATCGCCAACCTCCACATCCAGGCGGATACCATGATGGAGGAAATCCACCTGGACACCTCCAGTCCAGCTACTGTTCCGACGGCGTTCTACTCCAACAAAACGCCGTCCACTCCACTGTCGCCGCCTGGCAAGAACAACGGCAGCGGTCCCGGCAATGGTAACGGCAGCAACAACAACCGGCATAGGAACAACAACCGCCGCAATGGCGGTAGTGGCGGCAAGAACAGCGACAATGGTGGAAACCGCGGTGGCAACACCTCCAGCAACACCACCGTGGTTTCCCACGGCGCCACCACCAACGACGGACGGGGTCCCCCGCCATGGCCGATGTCT
>JBNKOV010001259.1:0-599 GCA_050294955.1 Holophagae bacterium | reverse complement strand
TTCCAATTACAAGATCTAGTATCTGGTCTATTTCATTAGTGAAGTGCTGAGTGATTCTAGGACTCGATATTTTCACATCATGAAGCTCGCTTACACATTACTAACCACATCCCACAAGCTTTCCCATTATTTTCGGGCACACCAGATTGAGGTTCATACTTCTTCAACCTTGGGTGAGATATTGAACAATAGAGAGGCAACCAGGAAAATTGCAAAGTGGGACATTGAATTGTCCATGTACGACATTGTCTACAAGCCAAGGACAGCAATTAAGCCTCAGGCTCCAAGCGACTTCATGGCTGAGTGGACAGAGATGCAAACACCTCCTAAGGAAAGAGAGCTAGAATATTGGACCATCAACTTCAATGGTTCCTTACAACTTCAAGGTGCAGGAGCAGGAATTCTGGCAACATCTACTAAAGGGGAAATTTTCAAGTATGTCTTGCAAATGCATTTTCTAGCATCTAACAATGCATCCAAGTATGAAGCATTGCCTCATGGTCTAAGGATTTATACGACACTCAACATTTGCTGACTTAGAGTTCTTGGGGACTCATTGCTCATCGACAACCAGGCCAACAAAGAGTGGTCATGTTTAG
>JBNKOV010001258.1:0-599 GCA_050294955.1 Holophagae bacterium | reverse complement strand
CTCATTAAGAAAGCTTTTGTGAAAAAGTGCAGATTTCAGGGACCAGATGGTGGCATCCGTGGGAGCCTTCTCCGGGTCCAAGAACAACGGGCTGTTCATAAACTCTTGCTTCGCGCATTGCCAGTCCGAGATGCCCTTCACCTGGAACAATCAACCAGGTGGCTCCCCTGCCCTGCAAAACAAGGTAGTCCCTCCGTTCTTTTTTTATTGTTATTATTAACTTTTTAAATTATATTTGATTATTTATCTTATTTAAATATTTATTCAAATATATAAAATTATAAGTAGTGTTTATTTTTTATTAATAAAATAAATCATAGCAAAATTTATGATAAATATATAATTTCTTTGAATAAGACGAATGATCAAACATAATTCAAAAAATTAATGACGACAATAATATAAAAACAGATGGAGTATACGGGTTGGTTGAGATGGTTCCTCTAGGCATGTTTTTTTGTTTTTTTTCACCCATTTGACTTTTAGGCATCATATTTGACCACACATCTTACTAAAAAAATTATATATCTATTAAAACTAATGAGTCATAATTAAAGTATCTATAATAATAAATGAAGTCATAACAAAATAAACAATAT
>JBNKOV010001257.1:0-602 GCA_050294955.1 Holophagae bacterium | reverse complement strand
AAATCAGCCTAGCCATTGACGACGATGAAAAAACAGCGTTTATCACTCCATTTGGAATCTTCTGTTACACAAAGATGGCGTTCGACCTCATGAATGGGGAAGCTACATATCAGAAGGACATTCAGATCATCTTAGAAACTCAAACCAGGTGAAAAGTTGAGGCATACATTGATTATGTGCTGGTGAAGTCAAACAAGCATGTGGATCTGCTTGATGACCTCAAAGAGATATTTGACAATCTCCGTAAGTACAAGATGATACTTAATCCTAAAAATGTGTGTTCGGTGTATCATCAGAAAAATTGCTCAGCTATATGGTATCGTCCTGGGGAATTAACGCTAACTCAAAGAAGGTGGAAGCCATCGAGAATCTGCAATCACCTCGGACTAGAAAAGAAATTCAGAAGTTGACAGGCATGATGGTAGCCCTCAGCCGATTCATATCCAAGTTGGGTGAACGTGGTATGCCTTTCTACAAGCTACTACACGAGGCAGATGGATTCCAGTGGGATGACCAAGCGGCAGCGGCATTCATCAAACTCAATCAATATCTGAAGTCCCTGCCAATACTAGTTCCACCGCAGCTCGATGATATCCTACTAC
>JBNKOV010001256.1:0-602 GCA_050294955.1 Holophagae bacterium | reverse complement strand
GGTACTAGTTTCTAGGATCAAGCTCAACGGTTGACGAGCAATAGGTAATGGGGTAATCTCATTACCTATTGCCTTTTTGTTGCTTTCCAGGCCAGGCCAACCATGAAAACCATTCTGGTGGTGGACGACGATCCTATCAACCGCCAGGTCATTACCAGTCATCTCTCCCTTTGCCAATATCATATTATCGAGGCCGCGAGCGGTAGAGTGGCTTTGGATATCATGGAGGGCAATTACTCGGTAGATCTGGTGCTGTTAGATGTAATGATGCCAAAGATTTCCGGCTATGAAGTTTGTGAAGCTTTAAGAAAAACATGGCCTGTTCACGAACTGCCCATCATTTTCGTCACAGCAAAAAGTCAACTGGGGGATCTCGTTATGGGGTTCAATCTTGGCGTGAACGATTACCTCACCAAACCCATAGCTCGGGAAGAATTGATTTCCAGGGTGGGAACCCATCTTCAGCTCCTTGACACCAATAGGAATCTCGAAGAAAAAGTGAATAGACGCACCAAGGAATTGGAGCAGAGAAAAGACGAGCTTGAAAAGCTAGACAGGCTGGTAAAAGCTGTAAATAGGGAGCTTAATCTTCAGAGTGTTCT
>JBNKOV010001255.1:0-606 GCA_050294955.1 Holophagae bacterium | reverse complement strand
GGCTGCTGGCGGTGTGGGTTCACGTTGTTTTCTCCGTTTCTTGCTTGATTCATCAAGCTGGTCGAATCCAGTTCAGTCCTTGCCGTTGGAGCTCAGTTGCTTCAAATTGGTTTCCATGTGAGACAACATCGCTGCCCCAGTTCTCGTGTTGGGCTTTCCGTCAGTTCCAGCTGGGTGTTCATTGTTCGATCTGCTCCTCCCATTTGGTTTATGAATCAAGCCTTTGAATTTGTGTGAATCGTTGCAGGGAGAAGCCGGTATAGTTCTTGAGTCACCGGATCAAAAGACTCGAGGTTTCGTGGTTCAAATTGCACACCAGGTGTTTGGTGAAATGCCTGTGAGGACCTAAACTGTTCTTTGATCCGATTTTTGTTGTTGATGTCGGACGTGGTCTTGCTAGCATTGTTTCGTGTTTCCATTGTGGTTCCTAGCCCGGTTCCGAAGGTCGATAGCTTGTCTATAGCTAGGCGGTCTTGGCCGAGTTAGAAGAGAGGGCTTTCGGGTTGATTTTGGGATATAGGCCAAATTCTCTAGGAGAATTTTGATTGGCTCCCATTCACCCCCCTCTGGTCGCCTCTTCGGTCCTTCAATTGGTATCAGAGCCGG
>JBNKOV010001254.1:0-612 GCA_050294955.1 Holophagae bacterium | reverse complement strand
TGCCACCCCTAGATCCAAAATTTTTGTTCATCATTCTCGTGTGTGATGCTCGATCTGGTTCCTCTTATTGTGCAGTAGAAGTAAATTCTCTTGTTTTTGAGCTTCCTCATTGTTTCAAGTCTTCCTAACTCCGTTCTAACGACCAATAGTTTTTAAATAGCTATGTGGTTTTGGCAAAGTTAGAAGAGAGGGCATTGGGTCTGATTTAGGATATAGGCCAAGTTCTAGTGAAGAATTTTATTTGGCTCCCATTCACCTCCCCTCTGGTCGCCTATCTAGTCCTTCACGCTCATACTTCAGATGGCCAACAAAAGGAACCGTGTCACCGCCAACAACGCTGGGAACCAAGATGCCAACTCACCACCACCCCCTCCACCTACTCTTAAGCAAGTGCTAGCTATGCAAGCACAAATGCTTCAAACTATGTAGCAGACCATGGTAAACATGCAGGCTGCTCAACCTCAAGCATCGCAACCACCACCAAGGGATAAGCTTGGAGATTTTCAGCGCACTAAGCCACCAACCTTTTCTTATGCCGTGGAGCCAATGGATGCTGATGATTTACTCAAGTCAGTTGAGAAGAAGTTGCAAGTGGTACAGTGCAACAATCAT
>JBNKOV010001253.1:0-616 GCA_050294955.1 Holophagae bacterium | reverse complement strand
CTTAAAGGGATAAGCTCTATCTCTACGCCAAACCCGAGCTAAGACTAGATCCTTACTTTCATGTTTTAGCACCTATATTATAGCAAAATTAAACTTTAACAAATAAGCTAAGTTAATTAAACTTTAAGCAAGGTAAACATGAACTAAGCCAAACAAGGGTAGCAATACAAGTATTATGGTGAATCAAATCCATTAGATCAACATTAACCATTATTCAATTAATTATCTACATGGTAACGACCATAAATAAGCGGTTACTCATATCTGAAAGTTGCGGCGATTCAAATTGATGTACATCCTATAGGAGAAATCTGATACACACGACACATATGCATTCATGACAAGCCGTACTCATCAACATTTCATGTAGTCATCAACAGAGTTGAACGGATCCACTGCTCCTGAGAAAAAAGGCTCTCGACACAATCCACAACACGTCGACCAACCAACCAGTGGGTTTGTACCCTGTTTCTCTCCTGAACCAACCAATGAAGTAGTGGACAAAGCCAAACAATTGTTGACAGTAGACTACTAAGCTTACCGGGCCCACATCACCGGTATGCGATCGGTACGTTCAATACTTGCTCACGAGTACCAACCCCTCGATCCTTAACCA
>JBNKOV010001252.1:0-616 GCA_050294955.1 Holophagae bacterium | reverse complement strand
CAGCATTGGTGGGAGCACCAGCCAGTGGCTTGTCCTTGCCGGCGGCCTTCTTCTTCTTTTTCTTTTTACCGCTGCTCTGAGTAGCGGCATCTGCATTGGGCTTACTGGCCTTCCCTGCCTTTGGGATAGGTTTTGAATGCTAGGCGTGCCCTTCTACAGCCCTGGTGCACTTGTCCACCAGGCTGAAGACATCTTGCACATCGTGTGTGGCTAAATTCTTGAGCATCTTCTCATCTCTCATGACCTGTCAAAATGCGACAACAACAGATGCGTTTGAGATGCAGGGGGTGGTGTTTTGAACCTGGGAGAACTGCTGGATGAAGGACCACAGTGACTCCCTCAGGCGCTGCTGCACGGCGTGGAGGTCGACCCCGTTGCTGAGGTGAGCGTAGGCACTCTCAAAGTTGGTCGTGAACTGGCGGCACAGCTCTGGCCAGGAGTCGAGGGTTCCCTCGGGCAGGTTCATGAGCCAGGACCGGGCCATCCCGGTCAAGGCAACGGGGAAGTAGTTGGCCATAATGGCCTCATCCCCCCCTGCCGCAAGGATAGAGGTGGAGTAAATCTGCAGGAACTCCGCGGGGTTGACGGTCCCGTCATACTTCTCCGGCAGGTGGGG
>JBNKOV010001251.1:0-618 GCA_050294955.1 Holophagae bacterium | reverse complement strand
TGTTGAGTCTGTGCGGCCTCTCGACCATCGTGACTGGCCTGCTCTAGACCGGGAAGTAGTCTCCCGCTCAGACTCCCTCTCGAGACGAGAGGGGTGAGAGGAGGCCGCCACGGAGTGGAGATCCACCATGTCTATGGAGCTGAAAACCAAAAATCAGCGGTTAGCACCGCAAGATAAGTGCTTTCCCCCTTCCTGGCGCGTCTCTGTCGACGTCTGGTCATCAGATATTTGGAGTAGGATCGGAGGGAACGCAAGTCGGTGAGATCAATCTCATGTGAACACAAGACACAAGATTTTTAGACTGATTCGGGCCCTCTGAAGAGTAATAACCCTACGTCCAGTATAACTTTATTGATGTTGATTCGCTTATTGCTTTTCTCCTTGTTTTCACTATTGTTTTCGATATTTCTCTTGCCCTCGATGTGGATCTACCCTGTCTATTTATAGTCAAGGAATTGTCTCATAGAGTTTAGCTGGATCCCGACTCTAACTATACAAGATATAAACACCTGAGCCTAATCTTACTATAAGTTATCTTGGAGTTACGATAGGACTCTTGATATATTACTTGTTGGACCCAACCTCTTTATGGGCTAATCTACCTGTCTGATCTTTGAT
>JBNKOV010001250.1:0-621 GCA_050294955.1 Holophagae bacterium | reverse complement strand
CTCGGGCCTCACCGGGGCTCGGGCAGCGCTGAGGAGGCCGGGCGACGGCGGTGCAGAATGGGAAGGCGGCGGCGCTCGGTGAGAGGGCTGCTCAGGCGGGGAGAGAGGGAAATAGGAGCGGGGAGAGGTGCGGTGAAGCTCAGGGAGGGTGCTCGCCTTTTATAGGGGCCGGGGGAGCGCCGAGGAGGGGTGGCCGGGGCGGTTAACGCCGGCATTAATGGCTTTAACGCCATTGAAGACAGGCCGGCTTGATGAGAGGTTAAGGAGGGGAATTAACGGAGGGGAAATGAAGGCGAGGTGATAAAGGTTCGAAAGCACCCGAGGCGCGGAGCGGAGCGGCGCTTGGTGACCGGGAATCGGGGGCGGCGCGGGCGGGCTCAGGCGGCCGGAGGTGGGGGATGAATCTGACATCCGGGGCCCACTTGTCAGAGAAATGAGGGGGAGGCGGCCGGCTCGGGAAGGCGCGAACCGAAGAGGAAAACGTCTTCTGCAAAATACGCTAAAGGCGTGCGCGGGCTGGCCGGCTGAGAGGCCGCGTGGGCTGGGCGGTTTGGGCCGGGGAGGTTTGGGCCGGCCGGCAGGCCAGGGCCAGGGGAGTGGGCAGGCCGGCTGGGCCGAGTG
>JBNKOV010001249.1:0-623 GCA_050294955.1 Holophagae bacterium | reverse complement strand
TCTACAGACAAGATTTAGTAGAAAGAGAATACCAGTTCATTGGTAGCAGGATTGATGTCCTCCCTATGATTTTGCAAGCCTCCTAACCGAGGAACACTATAAAACCAACATATCACCATCAGCATTGTTACAACATTTTCAAGAGGCTAGCTAAATCATTTTATAAAAATTAAATATATAACTAGTTTGTTAGAAAAATATTCTCCAACATAATCTTCATCTTCCTCTCTATTTTTACTCGCCCTTCATTCTAAATTTCTGGCTAGCTAAATTTAGTTAGTCACACGGCTAACTCTCCGCATGCGTGCTTTCCATGATATGGTGGGCCAATGATGATATGTCATGTTTAAATATAGAGTTAAAGTTTATTTTAGAGAGACTGTTTGGTTTGCATTATATTTTTTTAATAATTTTTATTTTAGAGACTAGGTAAAAATGTAAATTTAGAATTGGCTTTAGAAAGTGATGCTCTAATACTGCTGTAAATAGAGTTAAATAAACACCCCGCTGGTATGTACAGCGCATGAATGCTGATCGGCTTCTAATTTAGTGACGCTCTGGGTCGCCTCTCTGTTTTATTTTAACGCTGCTGTCTCTTGAATTATTGGCCCGGTCCAAACCGT
>JBNKOV010001248.1:0-626 GCA_050294955.1 Holophagae bacterium | reverse complement strand
ACCTGACGTAACAACTAGACCAGGAGTACACGCCTAAATGTCATGATGACTCTGCCATGGGATAAGTATCCCCTGGTAGAAATGATTTACCCCATATAAGATTCAGTAGTACAGGTATCAAAACGGTCAACTCTCCATTAAATATCTATGTCCGGGGAGTTTCACATCCCACGAAAGGTGCCACTGCCCACTGCAGCAACAAGACAAGATGACGCCTGGTAGAAGACTCTGTCCCCTTGTCTGCAGCTACAGACCGTAGGCTGGTGCAAAGGGTAGGCTAGACCGTCCACATCGACCCCCACATGGGAAGACTTAGCCGGCAAGTAAAGCCACTTCACGAAGCTACCTCTCCAAGACTCATCCCGAGCGTCGTCCACCTCAATGCCAAGAACACCCGAGAGCCAAAAAGAACACCTGGGAGGCAAGAAGAAGGCCATGGAAGCCCCAACCATCCTCTACGAACCGACCTTCTCAAGTCTTGACCACCCTGTTCTTGCTGGTGCAAAAAGCACCAACAAAAACCTTGCTTTGAATTTCAAAAACCTCCCATTGAATTGAAAACCTTGATTTGAAGTCAAATCCTTTGAACTAAATCCCTTGGTTTAAAAAGTCACGAATTCCTATTT
>JBNKOV010001247.1:0-628 GCA_050294955.1 Holophagae bacterium | reverse complement strand
TCTTCCGATCTCGCGCTAGATGTGGCGCCGGCGGCTGCGCCGTCAGTTTCCCGAGGAAGAAGAAGCTGGGCGGGGCCCACGCGGCAGTGAGAGGAGAGGGTGGAGGCGGCTGGGCCGGCCGGAAGCCATGGCCCGGTGGGGAGGGAGGCCGGTGGCTGGGCTTAGGAGAAGGAGGCGGCCCAAGAGAGGAGGAGGGGAGTGGGCCGGTGGCTGATCACATGGGCCGGGCGGAAAAAGAAAATGAGGCCGGGCCGAAACCATTTCTCGGGCTGAAATCCAAAAGAGTAAAAGAAAATCAATTTTAATTGATTTCTGGATTAAAATAGGATTAGAAATTGAATAAAGGGATTCTGGTGGTAGAAATATTTGGGGAAAAATTCCCAAAAAATTGCAGAAAATTGGGAAGGCAAGAATGTGGACTTGAGTGAATTTTGGAGCACAAGAATTTGAGGAAAGAATTTCTAGGCTTCGAAGGATTTGGAAATTGATATAAATAATCAAATTTAAATCAAGACTTTAAACGGAAGACTTTTAAATTGATAAAAAATAAAAAAAAAAGATTTTGAAGTGGAATATAAATCTTTTCAAACACCAAAATTGACCTAGGGCTCAGAAATAAAAATATGCA
>JBNKOV010001246.1:0-629 GCA_050294955.1 Holophagae bacterium | reverse complement strand
ACCCCATCATGGAGTTGTCAGAGAGGAACCTGCCACTCATCGTCAAGATTCCGATCGGACGGCACAAGGTGGCCAAAACATTGATTGACAGCGGGGCCTCATTGAATCTTATAATGAGAAGGACCTTCATCGAAATGGGCCTCAACTTATCAGACCTGACCCCCGTACATGATATGTTCCATGGGGTCATCCCAGGACAGACGTCTACACCCATAGGGCGCATCGATCTGGAAGTATCTTGTGGGACAGGGGAGAACAAGCGCAGGGAGATGCTGACGTTCAATGTTGCCAGTTTTAACATCGGGTACAACTGTATCCTTGGGAGGCCTTTCCTCTTGAGGTTCACGGCGATCATCCATACTGCCTATGCAACAGTCAAGATGCCTGGCCCAAGGGGGGTAATCACCCTCAAGTCAGATCAGCGTGATGCCCTAGCATGTGAGAACGCAACACTCACTCACGCTGGAAGGTTCGGCAAGGAAGAGGCGCAAAAGTTGGCCGTGAAGGTAGCCAAGACGCACGGGGGAGGAACCCCCGCCAAGACGGTGACGCCCGGACCATCAGCAGGGGGCACATCTGTCATACCCGGTTTTTATGCCAAAACCGAGTACTCATCGTATGCATGACCC
>JBNKOV010001245.1:0-629 GCA_050294955.1 Holophagae bacterium | reverse complement strand
CCTGCCAAAAAAGCCCAACTCTTTAATGGATACGGACCTACGGAAACAGTGATCACCGCCACCCGATTTGAAGTCTGCGAGCCGTTCCCTGCAGGAACTTCTGTTCCCATTGGTCTGCCTTTTGCCAATCGTCATGTGTATGTCCTTGATCGCTGGGGGAGGCAAACGCCATGGGGCGCGCCCGGCGAGTTGGTATTGGGCGGCTCGGTTCTGGCCCGTGGTTATTTGGGCCATCCCGTTTTGACAGCTCAAGCCTTTGTCCCTGATCCCTTCTCCAAGATACCGGGCGCTCGCCTCTATCGTACCGGGGACCGGGTTCGATTCAACCATCAAAATGCATTGGTATTCTTGGGACGGATTGATAATCAAGTTAAAATAAGAGGCTATCGTATTGAGCCGGGTGAAATTGAGGCTCGGCTCAATCGACATGACGCCATAAGAGAAGCAGTGGTCATGATGCGTCGTGACGCATCAGGCGATGGCCGTCTTGTGGCCTGGCTGATCGCTGAAAAAACAGAGCCAGGGGATGGGGAACTGCGGGACTGGTTGTTGCTGGAGTTGCCCAAATTCATGATTCCTTCTCAGTTTGTTTTTCTAGAGCGATTCCCCCTGACGCCGAACCGGAAAAT
>JBNKOV010001244.1:0-630 GCA_050294955.1 Holophagae bacterium | reverse complement strand
AAGGTGGTAGGAATGGCGAGCCGTCACGGCCACGACTTTGAGAGAAGGGTGCGGCCATTGTTCATCGATGAAGTAACCCCAGCCAGCTAGCGACACGATGCAGCTCCACGTGTGGGACGCAAATCAGTTAAGGAACTGCAACCTTTAGCATTTTTCTCTTTTACGCATTCCTTTATCACTTTTGAGAGTGCACATTTCAGCCAAAAGTACCATGATACAGACAGGCAAGCCCGCCTGTATCCTGGCGCTCGGGGCTACCCGGATTAGGTTAGCATCCAAAAAATTTGCACCTGTTTTCCTTTTTTCAAAGAGAGAAGGGATGATAGGAGGCGGTTGTGTCTGGATCGCACAAATAACCTATTTTCATTCATCCGGATCTTTCTTACTTACACAAAAGCAAAAGGATTAACTACACAAGCCACCACCATTAATCCCCTGTGCTGTTAGGGGGGTTACGGGCAATCGAGGAAGGAGAATGTGTGTAACATCCCATGTTTTGAAAACCCTAATCAAAGTCATTAGCAATTAATTAGGTGCTAATATGGTCCTAAACTCGCAAGTGGAATTTAAAAATCAAGTCTAGATTTTAAATTATTGATAATTCAATCCAAATTCTACCTTCAAAGGAAA
>JBNKOV010001243.1:0-630 GCA_050294955.1 Holophagae bacterium | reverse complement strand
AGGCTCCTCGGGCTCCAAGGAGATCAACTCCTATTGGTGCTCTACCTCGTGTTACAAGTCAGCGGTCTGAGCCTGACTCGCCTCGAGCTGCTCGTCTCTCTCATGTAGCTCGGTCTCAAGGCGGTGGGCGTAGCGTTGCACGGCGGTCAGCTCGTCCGGAGCGTGCTGCAGTCGGATGCGGGTGTCATTAAGGAGGTCGGTCTTGAAGTCACGGTTGCGATAAGTCCTCATTAGCTCATCATTCAGTTCCTTGATGTGTGCTCCCAGGCAGTGGTTCTCCTGAACAAGCTCATGGTTACCCTTCTGGATGTCCTTGATGAGGCGGTTCTTGGCAAACACCTGGTGGTCATACTCCTCCAGGTGTAGGCGCTGGTAGGCACCAGTCACCATGACTTCCTGGAACATGGAGCTCATGTGTTGGCCGTAGTGTGCTATGAACGCCCACCACACGTGGTGTGCCGAACGCTCGGGGTCACCTGCAGTGGCCAAGCGCTCGCTCCATGCCATGTTGCCCATTCTGGATAGGGAACAGGGCAATGGCGGTGCCGGCAAGGCCCGGCAGGTGGTGCTCACAGAACTCCGTGAGGTCCTGGTGGGCAGCCCTCTCCAAGGTGTCATTGAGGTCATCGC
>JBNKOV010001242.1:0-630 GCA_050294955.1 Holophagae bacterium | reverse complement strand
ATGAAGTAGAATCGATTGATTTGTTACCAATCGATGAAGCTTATGAATCGATTGGGACTGATCTGCCCGATCATAATAGATGTCGATCTCATGCTCACTTATTCCGTCATGTTCTGATGAATATTAGGAGACGCGCTCGGGAGGTTTAGTGTAACACCCCGATGTTACTGTAGCAGCTACAGTACATCTACAGTAGCCTCTATAGTATTTATACAGTGGTGGCTATAGTACAAACCTAATTCAATGAAGATGGTATTTTCTACAAATGGAGTTGGATCATTTTGAGTCAAATTGAAAGTTTGAATTTACAAACTCCTGTGCATTGTGGACCATTAAGCTCAGTCTGGAATTTTTCAGAATTATTTGGAGCCGAATTAGGCCACACTCCCAAAAGAGAAAGTGTTGTCCATAATATGATCTACAAGTGTGCAAATTTTCAAAAATTCTTGAGTTTAGGAAGTCTGCTTAACGGTTAGCTATGTTTGAAGTGTTGTATCTTCTCGAATCTTGGAAGCTAGGTTGTGCATGTTTCCCAGATGGTAGGGCAAGGTTTGTAGACCACTTGGAAGCACACCTTGTCCAGGTTTGAGTCTAGGTAGAATTGTGGCAACACTATCAAATCCCTTAGTT
>JBNKOV010001241.1:0-632 GCA_050294955.1 Holophagae bacterium | reverse complement strand
AGGAAGAAGAGTCCATCTTGCACTATTCTAATGTTTTGCTTACACTTACACCCAGTAATGGAGATCATGTGCTTTAAGATTTTCTTATAATTGAATAATTGAATCTTACAGGTGAAGCAAACAATAATGACATGGGCCATCAAAGTTGTTGGTAGGCCCAATCGGTGTCACCATCTGATCTGCAATTCCACCTTGAAGCCCTCTGAATTCTCTGCAATGGCGACACGGGCATCGGCATCCCTTCACTTGTAGTGCTACCCTAAGCACTCTTTCTGTCTTCAAATATTTGTCGTTTTAAAATTTTTTTATCAATTTTAATTATTTATTTTAGTTCAAATAAAATTTATAATTATTGTGTATTTTAACTTTAATATGATTTATTACATAATATAGTTTAAGTATATATTTGATTTTTCATATATTTCTTATTTTAAATAAAATAACTGATAAAAGTTGGTGTCAAAAAAATCAAATATTAAACATTTGAGGACAGATATATGCTTTGAGAAAAAAGATTAGCAACATTGTTGTAATTTTATACTCTCTTGTGCCTTTGTCTTACTGGGCATGTCTTTATCTAAGAGACACCGAGAAACTGATCAAGGATGGAGTGGGTTTGATGATGAAGACAG
>JBNKOV010001240.1:0-632 GCA_050294955.1 Holophagae bacterium | reverse complement strand
AACCGTCGACCTTGGTTTTGAGGCTCAACCAAGAAACTCACGCTCCTAGTCTCCATGTGCCAGGTGTAGACCGCACACGGCGCCACCCGACCTCTCAACCGCCCGGCCATTGAGTACCCGACCTGTGCGACCATCCCCGGTCCTCTGCACCAGGTCTCCTACTCGTGCCACGGTCCACGTCGCTGCACGCCATGTCGCACCTGTCTCCTGCACACCACGAGACAAGCAAACGCGATTCTCCGAACGAACTAAAGGTAAAGAAAACAAAAACAAAAACATCTCGGATTCGAATTCAAACCCTGCCATGTCAATGACTCATCACAATCAAACCAAGTAACGGTCCACTTGGTTTCTCAATCTCCCCCTTGATGAGTCCATTGACAACAAAAGCACAAAGTTTGAAGTTCGAATCCAAGACCCCATGAAGCACAGCTAGAAGACCCAAAAAGCCAAGAAAAGCTCAAGAAGGTCATCTAGAAGAAGGAAAACCGCAAAAGCCAGCAAACGGCACGAAAAGTGGCAAAGCCAAGCAAAATGGCAAAGAAGAGCTAAGAAAAGCTCAGAAGAGCAAGAAAAGCTCAAAATCAACACAAAAGCTCAAAATCAACACTCCCCCTAACACTCTCAATGCA
>JBNKOV010001239.1:0-633 GCA_050294955.1 Holophagae bacterium | reverse complement strand
CCACGGCGTCCATGATCATTTCCGTGCTGGCGTGAGCGCTCATGAGGATAACCGGAGCCGATGAACCCTTTGCCTTTAATTGGTTTAACAGTTGGAACCCGTCCATGTCGGGCAGCACCATGTCCAACACCAGGCAGCCTTGAGTTTCTGGGGAAAACTGCTCCAAGAAACTGGCGCCATTGTAAAATGTGCGAACCTCCAGGTTGTAGGACTCAAGCAAAAGCTCCAGCCGCATGCCTAAAAACTCGTCATCTTCAACTATAGATACAACACCTTCGTAAACCACAGTAGCCTCCAGATGTGGTGCGTGAAGGGATGCCGTTTTTTGCTCTACTGGGGTTTAGTCATCATATACAGGCCGGTACCAATACTTGGGGCGGATACCGGGTCTATTCAACCCACTTTTGCTATTTTTACACAGTGTTTATGTTCTGTCAATTTAAATGTCGATCATGGTGTCATTCTGCATGTAGAGGCTTGCGGTTCGTCTGTTTGTGATTTCCCGCAATGGTTACAAAACGTAAAATACCGTGTATAATGCGGTGGTGGAGCGCTGCCCACATCAGAGGAGCTTTTATGATTCCACTGCAACACTGCCAGCACTGGATTTTTGATTTAGATGGAACCTTAACC
>JBNKOV010001238.1:0-633 GCA_050294955.1 Holophagae bacterium | reverse complement strand
CAGGCATGATGGAAGCCAGGATCATGAACGTACCTCTAAAATGATCGACTCACTTATTCATGCGGATTTTTTTATGGTTTTGGATCAAAAAAGTGCATCTTCTGTTGTCAGCACCTGGCAAGTATCTGGAATTGTTGACAGCCAACAACATGATTCCGTTGCTGCACTCTCAGAAAGGCGGTTTGGTCCCTGTTAATGACCAACACTTTGGAAAAAGGTGACATCCATTTTTCAAGGGCCACCGATACGTCGTTTCCGAGGATCTTCGACGGCCACGTTTTTCTAGGGTTCATCCATAAACGATGTTTTTTAGCCGTAAGGGTTGAAAAATGCCGCACCAAGACGAGCGATTTTTTTGCAAATTTGGTGCAAATCACAAACACAGAGTCATTCACTCTTGTTTTAATGAAAACTTAGGCACATTTCGACTGTCTCGAACCGAAGATGCCTTGAGTTTTTCCTCCTCTGATTGAATCACGACCTCAATTCTATCCTTGCCATTGTGATCAGATTGCAGGCCACCACACCCAGCCATGCATAGGCCCGAAATTTGTCCCAGCCTTTCCAGTTGCACCGATACCAGCCATACTTCCGTTTCAGAGTTGAAATATTCCCTTCAACTCCCGCCCGGAA
>JBNKOV010001237.1:0-634 GCA_050294955.1 Holophagae bacterium | reverse complement strand
GGGTCCGGAGGGGACTCGGCCAAGGCCTGCTTCAACTCTTGGAGCTCTGCGGACACCGTCAGTCTGTCAGCTGTCTCACAACTCTCCCTATCATAGTTAAAAGCTCGCTTGACATCTCCCCTGATGGAGATGACACCACATGGCCCTGGCATATTCAAGACTAAGTAGGTATAATGTGGGATCACCATGAAGTTGGATAGTGTCAGTCGTTCCTAGAAAGCATTGTACACATTCTTGAAATCAGTGACATCAAACTATACCGTCTCTGTCTGGAAAATTTCATGAGTGCCGAAGGTCACGGGAACACAAATTTGACTGACGTGGGTCCCTGCTACACCAGGGACTATGCCATGGACGGGAGCCCGACTGGGATGCAGCAGGGATCTGGATAACCCCATCTGGTCAAATGTCTTCAAGAATAGAATGTTCAAGGAGCTGCCTCCATCGATGAGGATTCGATTGAGCTTAACATCCTTGATGATGGGGCAGACAATGAAATTATACCGCGCCGGCTTTGGAACAAAGTCTGGGTGATCACTGTGGTCAAAGGTGATGGGGACCTCATACCACTTAAGGTACTTGGGGGTGACGGGTGAGACCGCCATGACCTCCCGGGCTGTGGGTTTCTGCTTCC
>JBNKOV010001236.1:0-634 GCA_050294955.1 Holophagae bacterium | reverse complement strand
ATTAACTGGCTTCCCCGGCAATGGCGCCAGAAAGCTTATTGGGATTTCTTAGCCATAGAATAATTGGCAAGCGTACAGATGCTAATTGTTGCCTGATGAGGACATCTGTTGCATGGATACAACCACATCCTCATGGAGCAATTCCAAGACATATTTCAAATATAGTAATCTCATTCTTATGTTCTTTCATCTATTATCTTGAGAATCGATTGATAACTAATAATTTAATTATTGTTAGGAACCAGGGAGATGATGAGGACATACCAGACACCAAGGACGTGATGCAGAGCCAAGGAAACACACGCACGAAGGTAGAGATCGAATCCAATTCAGAATTCTAGAGTCTGACTTCGAGTTCAACTCAGAGTCCAGAACCACCTTGCCTTCAAATTGACGTACATGATGTGCCCGACCTCTAATTTGGGTGATCTACATGTGCATGGAAAGATAAGGAGATAGCCTTTCTAATGCAACCGGTCTCATGGTCAACTAAAATTAGAGTCGGCCAAAATCGTTGAAACAAGAAAGATTTCCAGAACCTTCCTGGTGATGTGTCACCTATTTTTGGCTGAGGACCTGTGTATCGAGTTGGAGTATGCTAGGGATGCATCCTAGGGTTCAACCATGACCCCTA
>JBNKOV010001235.1:0-635 GCA_050294955.1 Holophagae bacterium | reverse complement strand
ATACTAACTTTTTTGCAGGCTTGCTTTGGACGACGGGGTTGTGGACCATGGTAGTTATGCCCGAAGGCGTACTAGTACCTCCACTTCCTCGTTCACTCGTTCCTCTCACACAGCCAACAGTGCAGCAGAGGAAAGATACAGATAGTGAGACGAAATAATGTAGAATCTTATGCACAACCACTAGCGCATCTTAGGGATACTGCACATAAGATTCTCGTATATGTTCAATTTGTCTAATTCAATTTGATAATAAATGATTAATGTAATTTGTGTAGTCTGCAGGCCTCTCCCCATACGGTCCGTGTCCCAACGCACCCGGTGATCCTTCGACCCCATGGTTCGATGGATCACAGGTATAAGTCTCTTCCTTTTTCAATTCAGAATTGAAATTCTTACTCATTCATGAGTCAAACTTTCATGTTACAGGGTTCTCATATGGGTCAAACATCCGTGATGCTGTGGGGAAGGTCTCCTGCAGCCAGGCAGCCTCTAACATGGCCGCCACCGCCTGCAGTCGGCCATCCAGGCCAAAGTTCCAGTACTCCTCCCCCACCTTCCAGACAGGGATACTGGCCGCCATTGTGGGCACCTCCAACTGGAGGGCAAGCCCCGCCATGGGGAATGCCTCCATGGAC
>JBNKOV010001234.1:0-638 GCA_050294955.1 Holophagae bacterium | reverse complement strand
CATGCGAATCAGACTTGCGAAAAAGCACACTCAAATTAGCATCACATAGTTGAGAGACAGAAAGCATATTGTATCTCAACCTATCCACAAGAGCAACATCATTCAAGATGAAGGAGTCATTTACCTTGATTACGCCGGTACTAAGCACCTTACCCTTCTTATCATCCCCAAAAGTCACATACTCCTTGTGTGACAGGGGAGTGAGGCTGGAGAACCATTTCTTGTTTCCGGTCATGTGTCATGAGCAACCGGAATCCATGAGCCACATGTCCTCCAAGCCTCCGTCCATCACCTACACAGGACGAGAAAAGGTTGATGACTCAGTGCTGGGGTTAGTGAGATAAATTTAAGAAATCTAGCACTTAACCATGCGGCCAAAAGAGGTTTTCACAGTACTTTGCACAACATCACTTGACCAAGTGGGACGTGAATCACGATGGGGAAAACGTGGACTGTTCAAGTGTATCGGTTCAAAGTGAGTGTGAGACCCTCAGCAGAAAAACCAGGCCTACGCGGGAAATGATCACCACGATGAGGACATGGGCCGTATCCAAAGCGTCTAGGCACAAAGTTGTTCTCTCGTGAACCAAAATCATATGAGTGATGGTTAGGTCCAGAAGAGAAACGAGACAAAGCAC
>JBNKOV010001233.1:0-639 GCA_050294955.1 Holophagae bacterium | reverse complement strand
GAATCCACCGAACGCAGTTCCAAACCCATCACCCCAAATCCTGATTCTTCACATTAACTGTCGGGCGGTGCACCGTGGACCCACGGTGGTGCGGACAGAGGGCACGACGGCGCGCTCACCGGAGCTTGGCCTCCGACCGCTTCGATGTCCAAGGGCGTTAGCCGAGGGGCAGGAGAGGGGGAGTGGAACGCGGGCAACCCGATGGTCTGCTCATCGGAGCTTGGGAGGCAGTGAGGCAGCCGGGCGATGGTGGTGAGGGCGGCGGTGGTTGAGACTCTGGTGCAGAACGCCCTCAGGCTCGGAGAGTAGGAAATGGGAGGTCAGATGAGTGCGGTGAGGAGGGGCGAGCTCCTCGCCCTTTTATAGGGTCGGAGGGGGAGCGGGGCGACCGAACGGGGAAGGGAATTAGGCGGCCTGTGGTGGGGTGCCATTATTGGCCACCCAGTTCGGTCGGGAGGGGAAACAGAGGGGGTGAGTGGGGAGTGAAGAGGGGGAAAGTGCGGCGCCATTTCTGGCAGAGGAGGGGTCATCGGGGCAGTGGCAGCGCGCGCGGGAGGTGGCGGCAGCGGCCGGTCGGGCCTCTGGAGGAGGAAGACAGCTAGGCGGTTGACAGGGCGGGCCTGCCTGTCAGTGAGGGGG
>JBNKOV010001232.1:0-642 GCA_050294955.1 Holophagae bacterium | reverse complement strand
GCTCTTAGGTTGAAAGTGAAGATCATTGGTTGGGAAGGTCAGAGAGTGATATGTGAAAAACTGGCACCTCTAAGATTGTAGCACTCGCCTGTGTCGGTTAAGGACTGATGAGTTGTCCCCCGCGAGTAAGTATTGAACATATCGATCACATGCCGGTATATTAACTCAGTAAGCCTAGTAGACTTTTGTTGACAGTTGTGTGGTTTTCTCTACTGCTTCTATGGTTGTGAGGGTGAGAGAAAGTAGATGGAAACCCGCAGATCAGTCAGTCGTCGTGTTGGGGATGTAGTCAGCAATTCTTTTTCTCAGAAGCAGTGACTCTGTCCAACTCTTTTGGGACATCACGAAAGGTTGTCACATACGGGGACTGCCTGCAGGAAGCATACGAGTGACATACATGGATTGTCGCAGGAAACATACATGTCATGTGTATTAGGTTTTCCCCTGCAGGGTGTACATCGATTCGAATCACCGTGACTCTCGGATATGAGTAACCGCTTGTTCATGACAATCTTCACGTAGTTAATTAATGGCATAATGTTTATTAATGAATTAGTGACTTGCTTTACATTAATACTTGTATTGCAACTCTTGTTTGGCTTAGTTTAAGTTTATCTTGCTTAAAGTTTAATTAACTTAGCT
>JBNKOV010001231.1:0-642 GCA_050294955.1 Holophagae bacterium | reverse complement strand
GGCGGCCAATAAACCAAAAGGCCGCGCTCCCTCACAGGCGCGGCCTTTTCTCTTTTCCGATTTCCAAGAGGACCCTCGCTGAAATCTATTGAAACCGGTTGGATTATGCTATGATGGCAAGGATTGTTTGAGGTTTGCCAGCATGATCAAGGTCAAAAAAAATTTCGAAGATCCTCCTGTTAGTTTAGTCGATGAACAGGTCCTGCATAGCAAGGCCATGTTCCTAAAGGGGTCGTCCCTGGTCCAGCCACGGCTTTGGCGGTCGGACGATGTCCGCGATCAGCTCAATGCGCTCTACCACGACAAATGCGCCTGGTGTGATAGAAAGACGCATTCTCTTCAAATTGATCATTACCGGCCCATGAAACCTTATTTCTGGCTAGTCTATGAGTGGAGCAACCTGCTCCCCACATGTCCCGATTGCAAAACCTCCAGAGGCGCTGGGTTTCACCTGAAGGATGAGTCCAAACGCCTTCATGAACCGCCGCCCTCGTCAAAATACTGGGTCGCCGATAGTCCCCCATTATTAAGCGAAGGCGCCATGATGCTTCACCCAGAAATCGACGACCCCGAAAATTTCGTGGGATATTTCGACGATGGCCGCATCTATGGCACAGACAGTGAGGGAAGAGGCGCAGCCAC
>JBNKOV010001230.1:0-647 GCA_050294955.1 Holophagae bacterium | reverse complement strand
CCCTGCAACTTATCTGGATCAAGGTCTTTGAATGCTTGGTCAGGCGTGCCAAGGCTCTATGCCGCGTGACCATGGCACTAAGAACTGATCACACCTAGGAAAAATCCTTAGCTCAACAAATTGAGCAATATCTCGATCCGGGTCATCAAAGGCTTTGAATGCTCTATGAACTCAGTACATGACGCTTACAGTCTTGAGCACTAACCTGGGAATTACTCAGTGAAAAATCCAGATTGCCCGAGTGGACTGGTGTTTATGACTCATAGGCACGAAGAGTTCGAATGCCCGAGTGCAATGGACTATGTAGACACCATGTCCTGGCTCGCCTATGAGCAAAACCCTTATTCAACGCACTGAGTAAGGTCATGTTCTTGCAATAGGGAGACATCCCTAGGTTGTGATATTTCCCTGCTATCACTCGGCTACAAGCTAACATGAATATCCAACTTCTTCACAATGCAACAACACCTCAATGCTCTGATCTTGGGGGCTGCGCAACCTTACAACAGCCAGTACAACCTTGAGTTGTAGTGCCATCACCAGCATGACTAGGCAGCATCATCACCAGTATGACTCGACACCTACATTGCACCACAGCCATGTCACCTCGGCAACACCGTCGACAGGATGACCCGACATCCACATCG
>JBNKOV010001229.1:0-656 GCA_050294955.1 Holophagae bacterium | reverse complement strand
CACCACCGCACCGCCAACGAGCATGCCACCCTGCGTGCACTGCCCGTCATGACCGCGCAACCACGCCGCATCGGCAGGCCGGGCCAACAGTGCCGGGACTGTGGGCCAAAGCCGGCCTAGCACTGTGCCCCCATTTTTTTATTTTCAATTTCTTTTACATTTCTAGAAAATCATGTAAAATTCAAAAATGTATAGAAAATACAATAAGGCTCGGCAAAATATGAAATAAATTTCTATAGAATACTTAAGAGTAGATCTTGGTGTTAGACTTGGCCAAATTCATTTTTGCACATTATTGCTTTTGGTAAAATTCATACAACTCATATCTTGAAGTAATTATTTACAAAAATATATGAACATATAAGTATTCAAACTTTACATACATGTGCGCATCATGATCAGTGGCTTGTACAAAATTACTCATAATTGTTCCTATTTAGAATAAATTCTAGGATTTAATTTCTGTTCCTGCCATAAATAAATTGTAGAAAATAGAATATGCTTAGAAAAATATTAATTCTTGGTAGGAAGCTTCCTTGCACTGTATAGAACCTGTAGAAAATCAAAGAGCATGTTTAGACTCTTAAAATGCATGTTATTAAATTTCTAATGCATAGTTACTTTGTAAACAAATAGAAAGGCTAGGGGTCAAAATG
>JBNKOV010001228.1:0-656 GCA_050294955.1 Holophagae bacterium | reverse complement strand
GCAACACTGAGATGGCACATTTAATTGCGGCCAATAGATAGCAACCTTTAATACTAGTTTCAAATACGATATGATGTTAGAACCGGACCGCTATGAATGATTAAATCAACGAGCCAAATTCTGTTACCTAAACAACAAAACCAACACAATTAACAATCGTTTTCTAAACAGTTAGTTGTTAATGGAGAAGTAACATGACAAAACGCTAATGAGATATTTTTGTTGCAAATAATTGAGTCTCCGGATCGGGATCGACTTGCAAAGCTTAGGTTGATGGTAGGGGCATTCATCCCCGGTTTGAGCAAACTGCCCGTGTGTTAATTATAAGCCCTATCTTCAGTCTGCTACATTTGTTTTTGTTTGTTTTGCTTAATTAGCTGAATAAGCTCCTGCGTGAGCACCTAGTTGACAGTCCTAGAGCAGTTAGAAGTTGTGGTAGTGGTCACCTGAAGAGCTATTCGGTTTGTTGTCCTGCAATTTAGGCGACCATTAAGGCCTTGATCCGGTTCCGTAGGAACCCAAATCATGTGTAATTGTTCAGTTTATATATATTGGAGTAAAGCAACAGAAAAGCTGCATCCTTGCGCAGCACCAATTCCAGTTGTCTTGTCAGTTTGAGAGCACATACATGTGACTGAATTTCCAACATTTGGTAT
>JBNKOV010001227.1:0-658 GCA_050294955.1 Holophagae bacterium | reverse complement strand
TGGTCTTCTTGTTCCGCCGCCAGCACGTCTTGCATCGTTCTGAGTTGATTTTCCATCGACTCATAGTTTAAGTGTATCTGACATACACGAGGCGTAAGACCAGAAGATGTGGATGACGAACTTCACCTTGGTGCATTGCCTCCCTGGAGTCCAGCACCCCATCGAACAAAGCAAACCTTCAAAAAAGCAATCAACAGTAGTAAGAGGTATCATATCTCACATTCATAAAGTTAAATAAAACAATGCATCGATCTCACCATCTATGTGCTTTTCTGCCTCCACTGTCATAGACGACGCGACCGTCTTTGGGCTCCTCCCCATAGTTGAAGCCTTCACCGTATTTTTTGACCACTTCTTCCTTATACTTTTCCTTCAAAGAGAAGCAAATTATAAACGTGACAACACCAATAATAGTGAAAATGTAACAAAAGTTTGTCAATAACTCACCAGTCGAGCTTCTGCCATCTGATGGCACAACTTGTCAGGGTTTGAAGGGTCACTTCCCCTGTGACCCCTCTTCCACACTTTCATATCAGGCAACCATTGACCACTTGCACGCTCCTGTGGGTACGAGTTAGTAACAGAAAACAAAGTGTGAATGCATTTTAGTAATTATTTTATGTATGACATCAATGTTGTGCATTAGAATCAATGCTGG
>JBNKOV010001226.1:0-658 GCA_050294955.1 Holophagae bacterium | reverse complement strand
ACAATGGATCTGACCTTGATAAGGGCAACATCCTCCAGCCCACCTTCAACACCTTGACGAAGGAGAGTTGCAAGGCGTTCAAAGCATACAACACCAATCATGAGGAGCTCTTCCTCTCGTGTTGCGAGGTGATGCGGCAAGGGCCTGTTCTCAAGGACACTACGCCGATCATCTTCACCAAGCCCGAGGTAATACCCAAGATATGGCCTAACCCATCACCTTCTCTCAATGATGCTCAAAACAAGATCAATTCTGCATTAGAGAGGCAAGTAAAAAGTACCAATGAGCTGCTACGTAGGTTAATAGAAGAACGGGATGGGAAAAACATGATGATTCTAATGCTAAGTCTTCTTCTCCTACTAGTGCTGTTAATTTTGTTCAAATCAATCCACATACAAGTGGTCCATCGGCGGGTGGCACATCAATGCCAAACCCCTCTGCCCAGCCGATGAATCACTTCCACAGCCGAACCACCATCAAGGGTTCGACTCCGAATCTTGAGATGCCACAACAAACTATAGCCAGCATATATGGGCAAGGATACACGCACACCGCACCTAGCTTTACTATGTTAAACCTTGGTTCGGCCCCATATAATTTCGGGTATAATGGCCAGACATACCCTAACCCTGACGGCAACTACCAAGTCCTGTACACC
>JBNKOV010001225.1:0-659 GCA_050294955.1 Holophagae bacterium | reverse complement strand
TGTGCTCTTCCGATCTATCATTTCGGCTCAAAGAGTGGTCGTAGCCCATAATGTGACACATTTGCTCACGTGGTCCGTAACTCTTGTTCTGTTGCAAATATAAATATATGCAAATATAAAACAAATTAAGTTAGATTTAAAAAAATCAAAGCATACATAAGTGGGATCTAGTTTTGATTTAAAAAAATCAAAACATATGCAAGTGAGATCTACTTTTGTTCATCTCACCGCGTAGAACACAACGGTAAAAATAAAATTAAAAATAGATATCATATGAGTGTGATTAATCATTTTTTTAAAAAAAAATACTATACAAGATTATGTGACATAATGTAGTGCTGATTTGGCAATTGGTGAATGATGTGGTATTTGATAATTGATGGATGATATGGATATCTTACATGTCAAGAGAATTGCACTAAATAACTTGTAGTGGGTCATCCTTATATAAGTAGATGATAACTCTTAGTGCTCTTGTCTATATAGTTAGAGAAGATTCCCCAACCACTACTAGGGTTAGTTTTCAAAAGCCAAAAAAGAGAAAATAATTATCACGACTGAACTATTACCTCCCACGAGGTAAAAGACCATCTTGCCTCTCGAGATGTACTCAAATGGATGGTCCACGATAATTTGGGTCTACCGTAAAAACTCACTAT
>JBNKOV010001224.1:0-659 GCA_050294955.1 Holophagae bacterium | reverse complement strand
TGTGATCAACTTCGTCATGCAGATTAGAGACATGAGGTGTCACAGCCCTGCCCCCTAAAACAAAATCTTGTCCCAAGATTTGAAAGGTGAAAATGTTCAAAAAGGAACATTGAACAATCACACGCTCCCTCTCTATGGTAGCTCAAAGTCTGGATGGCCAGAACAGAGAAAATCCTCACTTTCCCAAGTTGCTTCCTCTTCAGAGTGGTTGCTCTATTGTATCTTGAAGAACTTGATTGTCTTACGCCTTGTGGCACGATCCTTCTGATCCAATATTTTGATTGGGTGTTCAAGGTACGACAAGTCAGCCTCGAGCGGTGTCACTTCCGGCAACATGATGTCCATAGGTGCCTTCAAACACTTCTTCAATTGCAACATGTGTAAAATGTCGTGAACTCCAGCTAAGGACAATGGCAGATCAAGCTTGTAAGCCACAGTTCCACACTTCTCGAGGATGGGAAACGGTCTGATGTAGCGAGGTGCTAACTTTCCTTTCACCCCAAATCTCTTCAGGCCTTTCATCGGTGAGACTCTCAAGTACACCTGATTTCCAACTTTGAACGCTAATGGTCGACACCTCTTGTTTGCATAAGTCTCTTGGTGTGATTTTGCGGCTTTCAAATTATCTTGGATATGGCGAATGGTCCGAATATTACTTT
>JBNKOV010001223.1:0-658 GCA_050294955.1 Holophagae bacterium | reverse complement strand
GACAACCGATAAGATTAAAGAGCTCATTCACACCTCGTCACACATCGACGACACCTTCAACTTCACATGCAACTGGTATAGCTCATTTTTCGACGACACTTTCGACTTCACGTGTGCCTTCCACATCGACGGCACCACCACCAGCACCTCGTGCTTCGGAGACGACACCACCAGCACCACGTGCAGCAGCAAAACTGCTTTGTCATCAACCACATCCACCGGTCGCACCTCCGATATTAAGTGCCACCATTGTCATCAACTAGGCCACTTCCAGTGCAATTGTCCCAGAAAGAAATCCTACATTGCCACAGATGACGGAGGTTATGTAAGTGCTAGTAATGTTGAAGATGATTTTGCACTTCAAACTAACAATGCAGGTGACCTTGACGATGACGATGCTAAGGTCTTTGGGAGTGAGCATACGGAGGAGTACAGCACCAAAACCTATGTGGTGCAGTGGGTTTTGAGTGCTCAAGTGGACACTTCAGAGAAGCTTCAATGCCACAACTTATTCTAGATTTTCTTTGTCGTCAAGGACTGCCGTGTACGCACCATCATTGACAGAGGAAGTTGCAACAACTTGGTGAGTGCAGATTTCATGGCAAAATTTGCTTAACGACACATCTTCATACTCATCCATACTACATTCATTAGCTTA
>JBNKOV010001222.1:0-659 GCA_050294955.1 Holophagae bacterium | reverse complement strand
CCCTTCGACAAAGAACCCGGATCGCGCATGTACCGCACCGGTGATCTGGGCGCCTACGGCTTCAACGGAGAAATCCAGTTCCAGGGCCGCATCGACCATCAGGTCAAAATACGCGGGTTCCGCATTGAGCTGGGCGAGATCGAGTCGGTCCTGGCCGCCCATCCCATGGTGGATCAGGTCGTTGTGATGGACCATCAGAACCCCGCCGGCGGCGCCAAGTATCTGGCCGCCTATGTACAGACCACCCAGAACGTTACAACCGCCATGCTGGGCGAGTGGATGAAAGAGCGACTGCCGGACTTCATGATCCCCGCAGCCACCGTCATCATGGAGGCCTTCCCGCTCACGCCCAACAAGAAAATCGACCGTAAAGCCCTGCCCAAACCGGACATGAGCGGCGCCAACGACAACTACATCGCCCCTCGATCCGAGACCGAACTGGAGCTGGCCGAGATCTGGGCCGAAATCCTGAATCTGCCCAAGGTGGGCGTCGCCGACAACTTCTTCGACCTGGGCGGCCACAGCCTGCTCGCCACCCGCATGGTCACCGCCATCCTGGAGCGGTTCGAGGTAGAAATCCCCATCCGCGACCTGTTCGAGAACCCAACCATCGGCGCATTGGCCGCCGACCTGGAAATCGCCAGAAGAGCCGTTCCCGT
>JBNKOV010001221.1:0-661 GCA_050294955.1 Holophagae bacterium | reverse complement strand
GCCAAGGTTGGGCAACTCGACACGACGCTTAGGTTTGGGGTCATGGTTAAGGGTCATGGCAAGAGGTGAAGACTTAACTTAGACAATTCCAACTCTAGGTCAAAATCTTCACAAGGAGAAGGATCAAGTCACATAAGCACTTGATCAAGAAAGGATCATGAAACTAAAGCTTGCCATGGTGGTGAAGGAAAGGCATGAAGGTGTTCTCTAAGTTTAGATTGGCTCTTAGGAGTGTTCATGGTCAAACCTTGACATGATTAAGTGAGATGACCTTAATTACTTAAGGTTCAAACTAATCAAGGTGGAAAAATGCCAAAAAGCTTAGCAAATCCACATGAACAGGGGGCTCTAACAAGTTTTCTAGGTTTGGATAGCTTGGAACTAATTTTGGTTCAATTTTCACTAATTATTGGCTTCTAAATAATTAAAAAGGAATTATCATTGAATTAACAAATCTTTAATAATTATTAAAGGAATTAATTTATTTTATATTTTTATTCTAAATAATATATTTGAATACGAACTTCAGAGTTGATTTAACCAGATTCAAGGTTCAAACAAATTTCAAATGAATTTCAGTTTTTGAACTTTGAATTGATTTACACAGAAATTTCTTGGAAAAGAATAAAGCTTCCTATGCATCATGAGCGGAAACTGGCCG
>JBNKOV010001220.1:0-663 GCA_050294955.1 Holophagae bacterium | reverse complement strand
CGTATCACATTGTTTTGAGAACTTACAGATGCTACCATCACTAATCTTAATTGGGATCTTGAATACCGAGTGAGCGGTGAGACCACCAGGCATGATTGATGCTGCTATCCCAGACATGGTGGTGGCCACTGCTATGAGACTCTGAACAAACGGCTGCAATCAAGCACCTTTACAAAAAGGTTTTGCCAGTGCCTCCAGGGCCGTCAACAAAGAAAACTCTTCCTTTCTGTTAATCACGTGCTCAATTATCTCTGTATAACCAAAAAGCTGCTTTGGGTTTAGATTCTGCACACCTCTTAAGTCTGTTTCATTAACACCAAGAGAGTACTGCTCTCTAACTTCCCTGTTGTTATACCCCTGTTGTACATCTTTATCGTCAAGTTTTGGCAATCCATAATCGTGAATGTCCTTATCCATTGAACTAACAATGTCATCAATGTCCTTAAGAACCATCTACTGCACACATTTCAAATTATTAGACATGGTGTGATGGTAGTCTTTTGACATTGACTCATAGAACACCATGATTATTGCAAACATCCTTCTCAAAGAGTACGACATCTACCATTTTGATACCTCCTCTAAACACTTGTCAAGAGAGGTGTCTGTGTCAAGAAGCCCGTGAACCTCACATGTTTTTCGAAACATGGCAGATGTATGACC
>JBNKOV010001219.1:0-664 GCA_050294955.1 Holophagae bacterium | reverse complement strand
GAAACCATTTTTTCTGAATCAAACGATACATACTATTTTGCAACATTAAGCGTTGTATATAAATTAACAACAAGCAGACGTGGAATACCAGTTATATTTGAAGGTGGAAGAAGCTCGGGAAGAAGCAGGGCTCGACCACCAAGAGGCCGTAAACCGGTTGGTTTTTAAATGTTTTATTTCATTTATATTTATTTTATTTAGCTCCATTGCCTATACACCCCCAGGCAACTTTCAATTGGTGTGAGAGCCAAACTCTCCGTCAAGAGTTTAATTGCTTGGAGAGGCTATGTTGAAGGTTGGGGAAGCTGTGGAGGAGATCTCTCCTATGCCCAAGGGTGATGTTTCCGGTGGAAAGACAACCCCCCATTGATGGAGCTTCAAAGGACTCCTGTGTGGAGCAACTGTCCTTCGAGCTTAAGAAACTCAAGCTCTAAAGAAAAATTGACAAGCTCAAGAAAAGGCTCATGGAGTACAAAAGTCGTGAAGTGGCTTCTTCCTCTTCATCAAATGAAGAAATCGATGATTCATCCGAAGAAGAAGTCAAGGGCAAGGACAAAAAGAGAAAGGAAGGGAGATAAGAGATCCTACAACAATACTTCCTTTAACTATGATAATTTGACTCTCTCTAACGCCTTCACCTCGGTACCCGTTGGTAAAGCCCCCG
>JBNKOV010001218.1:0-664 GCA_050294955.1 Holophagae bacterium | reverse complement strand
GCGAGAAAAGATGTTAGCCCCACCCACGGGTTCCCTACCTCTCCCAGGGTGGGCCTGAGGGGCACTGTCAGTACCCTGAAGACCGGGTACCCCCGCATGCAAGCTCTAAGTCAAGATAAAGGGCAAGACGGGCGCTCATGTGTGCCACGTGTCCCGTGGCTTCAGCTCCCGCCTCCTGTCCCAGGGCAGCTCCGGAGCTGCCACGTGTCCCATGGCACCAGCTTCCGCCTCCTGGCTCAGGGCAACTCCAGAGCCGCCACGTGCCTCATGGCTCTAGCTCCCGCCACCAGGCCTCGGGGTAGCTTTGGGACCGTCACATGCCCCCTAGGCTCCAGCTCCTACCTCCTGGCTCAGGGCAGCTCAGGTGCCACTGCGTGTCCTGTGGCTCCGGCTCCTGCCTCCTGGCACAGGGTAGGTCCAGAGCCACCACGTGTCCCATGGAGCTCTACGGACTATGGGCTATTGATGTAAACAAATATCCCCTGGTGGCATTGCCATCATGATCTACCATCAGGGGGTGCGTGTATCTTTCAAAGCGCCACACAACAAGGTCGATACCACACGCATGCGAGACATGCAGCAGGCGGCACATTAAATGCTAACAAGACATGTGGGTAGGGGGTCTGCAGGACCGCAACAGGACAATGTCGGTCCGCTGGCCACT
>JBNKOV010001217.1:0-666 GCA_050294955.1 Holophagae bacterium | reverse complement strand
GCCGCAGCCCGGCCATACCGATTGGGACCTTGCTCCACGATCCCAAGCTGAGCGACTTACTCCCTGCTGCCACAGCAGAGGGCGAGGCACCGGAGAGGATCGTGGACACCGTGGAGCAACAGCTCGCCATCACCAAAAGAAAGGCGTCCATCTTCAATAACGAATCCCTGAAAATCTGGCGGTTCGAAGTGGAGAAACACCATGAAACATCCTAGCGCCGCGACAGTGGAAGCCCATCCCGCTCGCTACTTCAGGGAAATGGAAGACGGTCGCCTGGAATGTCGCCTTTGCCCAAGATTCTGCCACCTGAAGGACGGACAACGGGGATTCTGTTACGTACGGCAGAACCAGGACGGCGAGATGATGCTCACCACCTATGGTCGCAGCAGCGGCTTTTGCGCCGACCCGATAGAAAAGAAACCCCTAAACCACTTCTACCCGGGCACGTCGGTGCTGTCATTTGGAACGGCGGGTTGCAACCTGGGCTGTAAGTTCTGTCAAAACTGGGATATAAGCAAATCACGCAGCGATGATCGCCTGGCGGGAAGAGCCATGCCCGAAGAAATAGCCCAAGCTGCGATCCGTTCGGGCTGCCACAGCGTGGCGTTTACCTACAACGATCCTGTCATTTTCGCCGAATACGCGATGGATACAGCCCTTGCCTGC
>JBNKOV010001216.1:0-668 GCA_050294955.1 Holophagae bacterium | reverse complement strand
TCATTGAAACGCCCGCCCATCGTTGGGATTATACAGAACACTACAGCTCGGAACGACATCCAGGCAAGTCCTACACACGCTGGGGAGGTTACCTGGAGGACTTCGACAAATTCGACGCTTTGTTCTTCAACATCGCCCCCCGACAAGCCGAACTCATGGACCCCCAACAACGCATCTTCCTGGAAACAGCCTGGTCTGTGATGGAAGAAGCAGGCCACACCCGCAAAACCTTGACAGACCGGGTTGGCGTGTTCGTTGGAACCACCACCAACACCTACAGTTACTGGGGCGTGCGCCAGAGCATGCTGGGCAACCCCCAGTTTCCCGATACAGATCAATACGACATCGCCAATCGGGTCTCCTACTATTTCGATTTCTCCGGCCCCAGCATGGCAGTGGACACGGCCTGTTCCTCTTCGCTCACGGCGGTGCATCTCGCCTGTGAGAGCATTAGACGCGGGGAATGCGACGCGGCCATTGCTGGCGGGGTCAGCCTGACATTGCACCCCAACCGCATCGGCCAATTCTGCTCCAAGAACATGCTCAGTCCAGACGGCAAGAGCCGAACCTTTGGTGAAGGGGCCAGTGGCTTCGTGGACGCTGAAGGCGTTGGCGCGGTTCTCCTGAGGCCTCTGTCCCAGGCCCAGGCGGACGGCGACCATATTTAC
>JBNKOV010001215.1:0-668 GCA_050294955.1 Holophagae bacterium | reverse complement strand
AGGCTAACACCAGTGAATTTTTAGCAAAATTTTCAATTTTTTTAAAAACCCATAAAAATTCATATACGAGGCTGTTATGGATAACCCATCCGCAATTAGGGTCACAACAAAGAAATACAGAGTTTCGGTGAGTTTTTGACTGAAACTGGCGATTTTCGGTGAAATCGTAGGCGTGACCTATGCATTTTGAGCAAAAATGTGAAGTTTTTTAAAACCCATAAAAAATTATATACGAGACCGTTATGGATAACTAATCCGCAATATGGGGGTCACGACCAAGAAATACGGAGTTTCAGTCAGGTTTTGCCCCAAACTGGCAATTTTTGGAAAAACCGTAGGCTAACAACTTTGGAATTCGAGCAAAAATGTGAAATTTTTCAAAACCTCTAAAAATTGAAATACGGGACCATTATAGATAACCGATTTACAATACGGGGGTTGCGACCAAGAAATACGAAGTTTCGATCGGTTTTTGCTCCCAAAATGGCAATTTTCGGTAAAACCGTAGGCTAACACCTATGGATTTTGAGCGAAAATATGATTTTTTTTTCAAAATCCTTAGAAATTCAAATGCGGGACCGTTATAGATAACCGATCCGCAACATGGGGGTAATGACAAAGAAATATGAAGTTTCGGTCAGTTTTTACCCCAAACTGGTGATTTTCGG
>JBNKOV010001214.1:0-669 GCA_050294955.1 Holophagae bacterium | reverse complement strand
GAAGAACCGGTCGGGATTGCGCTGTTCCATAAAGGGCAGGATGCCGTGGAGCGCCCCGTCCACCAATCCGGGATGGATGACAAAGCCCTGGGTGTTCTCGTCCAATTCCAAGACCACCAGGGTCTCGTCCTCGCCCATGTAGATGTGGCGGGCGCATTGGAAGGTGGGTCCGTAATGGAAGCCTATGGCGTCGAAACGTTTGTAGACGTCTTTTCTTTCAATATGCGTCTTGCAGCGAGCCTTGATGGCGGGCAGGTCCAGTTTCATGGGTTGTGAAACGGCGTCGTCCTCGTAGCTGAGATTGCCCCGCGCATGAATTACGGTGTCGTTGCCCTTGCCCGTGGTCACCTCGAAGGTGACGCCTCGTTCGCCTGGGTACAAGCAGATGGAGGCGTCCTTGGGTTCGTTGTCCACGGAGATGGGCAACGCCCAGAGGATGTCTGAGAGACAGGTGAGCGGGCGGTCATCGGCGGCGGCCCCTGCGGCTCGGGCCATTTCCAGATAGGCCACGCCCGGGAAGAGTTTTCGGCCGTCTATGACATGGTCGCGCAGGAAGAATTCGTCGCCGGTGAACTGGGTGGTGAACCGCTGAACCTGTAGGGTTGAGGTGTTCTGTCCCAGCAGGGGATGCAGCATGGGCGCCTTGCCGGAAACAGGGGCGACGGCTTC
>JBNKOV010001213.1:0-670 GCA_050294955.1 Holophagae bacterium | reverse complement strand
GTAGGGACTGCAAAGTATGACCACATTAATTTATTTGGTAAGTCTAAATATGTGTCTACACTTGTGTTGCCTCGCATCTCTTGCATTGCTTCAGGTTTGGCTTTGCTCGAGGATGAGAAAAAGTTCAAGCTTGGCGGATGTGTTGGCGCTCATAAAACACCAATTTCATGCGCCAACATATCGAGTGAATGTATGAAATAACCATGTATTTGCCTTGTCTACTAACCTAGTTCCATGATTTTAGTGTCTATTCGATTTCAGGAACATAGGTGCCAAATTAGAGCATTTCAAGAAATTACAAGAACATTTGGAATTATACCAAAGATAGTGTCACTACAGGAATGTTTGTGACATGTAGACCATGTGGGGCCAAACCACAAGTCAAAGGGGCTCAAGGGCCAACTGGCTAGCCAAACCCCATGGCCGGCCGGCCACACTTTGAGTCGGTTCAGGCCGAGACTTGACGGTTACGCTCCTAAGTCAGTTTACAAGACTATCCCATGTTCGAATGTCGGTGAAGACTGGGAGGAGTGGCCTGCCGGCCTCATGGATGGTTTCCCGGCCATCCATCAACTCCAAACCGACTCAATTAAGTCTGTGGAAGCTCCCCTCGACCTCTATATAAGGATTCTCACGGTAGAATTCAGAACACGCCACACTATACTTGTAG
>JBNKOV010001212.1:0-673 GCA_050294955.1 Holophagae bacterium | reverse complement strand
CGCATAGCAGATCTAGTCATAAAAATTAATACAACTGAACAAGTATAGTATACGGAAGGGTGCTACCATGCAACCTATCACCATCAGTACAAGAACTCTACACGTAATGCACAATCATCACATGCAAGAAAAATAAAGTAAAATAAATCATGTTAGATCTATAGGCACTATATGCACCAGGGCTTGCCTTGCTCAGGGTTAAGCTCATCAAAACTTGTGGCTTGTGGACCTTTGGGAACCTCCTGCTTGACCTTCTCCTCCTTCAGAACGAGCCCATCGACGTCGGGTCCTACACGTGATGACAACGGCGTATATTAATAATGAGGGGTTATTCAAGTTTTAACAGAAATTGACTCAAGGAAAATGTTTCTGTTTTTCTAAATAATTTTATTGGATAGATCAGAAAATTATGAATCCAACGGAACTGATTTCATAATTTTTGGAGCTCTGGATATTTAGATACAAATTTTTGAAGTTTGAATTCAGTTTGAAACCGAATGAAAAATAGAAAAGGAATTTTTAATTTTTAAACGGCTTCTGGGCCGAAATCGAGCTCGGCCCGCGCGCACAGTGAACGCTCGGCCTGCCGTGGCCTGGCCACAGCGTCAAATAGGCCTGGGCAGCGCGGCCCACAACCGGCCTGGCCGGCCGCAGGACGCGGCCCGCGTCTGCG
>JBNKOV010001211.1:0-678 GCA_050294955.1 Holophagae bacterium | reverse complement strand
GTGAGAAACCAAGTGGTCAGTTTTCAGCCCTGTACCAGAGCGTGGTGACCTCCGCTGTTTGTCTTCGATTCCAATGGCCCGTCAGCCTAAGCGCACCAGCCCCCAGCAGTCAATTTGGCCCAATCCGGTTGCAGTTTTCCATCGAGTGGCAGGAATTGTGTCCTCATTTTCATGCTGCCATCCCGGTTCTGTAACACTGTGTTATGGAAACCCTAATTAAAGTCATTAACAAATAATTAGGTGCTAATACGAGCCTAAATCTAAAGGTAAAATTCAAAAATAAAGTTTAGGATTCAAACTATCGTGAAATCAATCCAATTTTCCATTTTGATTGGAATTTAAATTTCTGATCCTCTTTTGATGGAAATTGATTTTTTCTGGCAATAAGGTGTAACAAGGAGCTTGCTGGCCAAATTTCGTTGAAATCCAAAGTTCCAAGATTTTCCAGTGAATTTTCTTCGATTTCAACCCATAGAAAATTCCTTGAATTTTAATTCAAATTTCAATTCGAATCTGGACAAGTTTCTATAAGACAAGTTGTTCCTTACCTCAAGCTCTTTCCAGCCATATTTTATTTTGAATTTTTAGAGCATGAGAAATCACCTATTTTATCAGTCAAATTTGGGGAATTTTGAATCCGTTTGAAATAATTATGATTCAGTTTGAATCGGTTTAAAA
>JBNKOV010001210.1:0-676 GCA_050294955.1 Holophagae bacterium | reverse complement strand
CGACTTTGGTCATGACGCCACCAGGAACATGATCACCGTTTGAATTGCCGCTCTTCGACCTTACAGTGATCTAACCCTACGATGTCCAAATCAGTTGAATTGCAATCTCCTCCATGTTGTCATAGTTGTGTTTTGCACAAATAATATTATGTATGTGCAATCTTTGTGTCGGTACCTATAGCCAAACTCCGGGAACGTTCTTATCTTTTCTACAAAAATAATTCCGCTCAGCCAACCACACATGCCTATTTCACCATTGCGCAGATTGACTCCCACCGTAAAATTTATCCATCACCCTAATCTTGATTTATTTTCGGACCATAGAAAAAGCCTAGAAAATCTTTCCCAAAATTCTTGTGCTCCGAAATTTACTCAAGTTCACATTCTTGCCTTCCCAAATTTTCTATAATTTTCTGGGAATTTTTGGGATTTTCCCCAATCATTTCTGTCACCCGAATTTCCTTATTCATTTTCCTAAATCTAGAAATCAATTTTTAATGGATTTCCTTTTTCTTTTCTTTTCCAGCCCAGCCAGCCCGCCCACTCCTTTGGCCATGGCGCCAGTCCGTGGTGAACCGAAGGCACATGTGGTCCACGGCTTGTGGACTTAGACCACAGCCTTTCCCTCACAAAAATAATTCGGAATTCCGGAAAATCTAAACTATCTTGCAAATAG
>JBNKOV010001209.1:0-682 GCA_050294955.1 Holophagae bacterium | reverse complement strand
CCACACCCCTATATAAGCTCGGGTGCACCTCCCCCATGCCCCACCATACCAATTTTGCCTCAAAACCAAACCCTAGCCGCCACCTTGAGCTCCACCACATCACCGGTGCCCCTCGTCACCGGCATCTTGATTCTGAATCTCTCCTACCAAATTAAACCTCATGCCAGTCGTGAGAAGCCAAAGACCTAACCATAGGAAAAAGAATCACGTCAAAACTCGATCTGTAGCCTCCGCAATCTATCCCCGAAGTCTTTCCGTTGTTTCTCGTCGGGCTGCGACTTTTCCGGCAAACTTGAAGTCAATCCGACGTTACCGGTGAGTTCCCCTTGCCGTACCCTCGCTCCCGGACTTTACGGATCTGAAATCGGAGGTCTATAGCTCAAGTTATAGCAAATTCCGGCGAAATTCGGGTGAAGTTTCGGCGAGCAGACTCCATTGTTGTCTTCTACCTTGAGCTCCATCGGAATTTTATAAATAGGTCCCTGTACGGTTTTTATTTAATTACAGATTAGTCCTTAGTACTTAAAATCTTCATAACTTTCAAACCGTATCTCCGATTTAGGTGATTCTTGTGCTCACAAGTTCGTAGCGATGAGTAGAATATATTGGTACTGTTTGTTTAGTATTTAGGTACCTTTGGTATACTGTTTTATTTATTCTTTGTATTGCTAGATCGGAAGAG
>JBNKOV010001208.1:0-695 GCA_050294955.1 Holophagae bacterium | reverse complement strand
GGTGGACTAAAATCCAAGAATTTGCATGGAGGTAGGAAATCGAATTTGGAACACTTCTCATGTTGGAAACTTCTCCAAATATCCACGGATGTTAAATTAACCTCTATGAAAACTGATTTGAAAGAATTGTGGTCAGATAGGCTAATTCAAATCCTTATTCCAAATGTAGCAGGGCTCAATTTTGGACAAGGATTGCTCCATGGTGTTCTCCAAATATTGTACTATGATCTGGGTGAAAGGTATACACTAACTCTTAAGATCAAAGAAGATATTGAATTTTAAATAGGGTTATGCATTAAACTAAACTCAGGAAAATCTTGTTAGTCTGAAAACTGAGTTGAATAGCCCTGTTTAGACCCTTGAAACAAATACTTTCTAACCTCTATATTTTTTTAAAAAAATTCATATTTATAGAACAAGTCATGTGGAACAATTTCTCTTTTGGGAGTAAGGTCTAATTTGACTCTAATAATTTTCCAAAATTTATTTACTGAGTTAATTGATCTACACTAAACAGAACTTGAAAACTTCATATTTAAACTTTGACATTGAATTTCTGAATTCAAACTTCAACAATTTGATTTGTGCTTACCTGATGTCTTAATTTTAATTTAAATAACTTAATTAGAATTTTCATAACACATAGTATTACAATTCAGTCCTGCGGTATCACTTCGACCTCCATGCATACAGGC
>JBNKOV010001207.1:0-696 GCA_050294955.1 Holophagae bacterium | reverse complement strand
CTTCCTGGAGTATTTCTTGACCTTCGGTTTTGCTGAGACACCGGAGGAGGGGACCAGAGATGGAGGTCTTGTATAGATCGTTGCCAACTATCTGATAATCTTTCACTCGCTGCTGCATTCTGATTTGCTCATTTTTATTGTCTGGCTCATAATAATGGTGAAGGTATGCCATTATCGGAGCTCTCCAATCTTCCCCTTTGATGATATTGATGACTCTAGGCTCCAGCAAAACTGTTTTGACCGAAGCGTCCTCAAGTACTTGGTAAAATACATCTGGTGGCATTGGGGTGTTGAGAGCAGCGGCTTTTGCTAAATCATCTGCTTTGGTGTTTTTGTTCCGCTCGATGTACTCTGTTGTGAATCCCTTGAAATAGTTCTCCATCCTTCGGACTAGAGTGAGATAATTCTCCAATGTTGGCTCTCGGGCTATGCATTCTTTTTCATGCTTGCCTGATACTACCTTTGAATCCGTGCAGAGCACAAATGTCTGGACGTCGATGGCTCACAATTTGCCGAGGCCGGGCAAAATGGCTTCGTATTCAATGATATTGTTGGTGCACTTATCTGCTTCACTAGTGAAATGGAGTCTTGCTGCGTAATGCAGTTTTATCCTAAAGGGTGATACTAGGACTGCTACGACCCTGGCTCCGGTGCTGCCCCAGGCTCCATCAAAATACACTAGCCAAAGGGATTCTT
>JBNKOV010001206.1:0-697 GCA_050294955.1 Holophagae bacterium | reverse complement strand
ATTGTCCCAATAATAATTCTTTTCATAAAACGCCAATGCTCGCTTGATGAAGCCCATTGCTTCATAGGTTCGCCCTTGATTTAGAGCAACCTGGGCGAGTGTGTAATACGCATCCGCCTTCATTTTAGCAGACACATCCTCTTCGACAATCAGCCTAAGCAAAACGCCATAAGCATCATCATACTTGCCGCTTCTGTATAGTGAATAGCCGCTAAGATAGCGGAAACGGTGGGAGTCCTCGCCCCAGGAGACGAGATATGAACACCAGGCGGCCAAACCTTCTGTTTTCAGGACGTACATCCTGTCTTCATGGTAATGGGCGGAAACGCCGAGAGCCACCAGAAGGGCTGTCACCCCAAACGTGGCCAATTTCCAGCGGAGCGGGATGCGCCTTAGAAAAGGCCATAGCCTTCGGTAACAGGCCAGGGCAAAGTGAATGGTTGGAGGAATTTCTGCATAAAATCGTTGCTCAATCCGCTTTTCTATTGGGGTTACTTCCAGCGGCTTTTCTGTTGTTTCTTTTTTGAATAGGAAACGAAGGTAATGCAGGGCGGGGCCGTCGAGGCGCTCCCCGCTCGAGGCGGAGCATCCGCTGCATCGGGGATGGGCGTCCGTCGAGCCGACCATGGCGTCGTCTTCCAGGTCCTTGCCGCACACCGCGCAGCGGTCGAGGGGCGGTAGAACCCCCCCCAGGAGC
>JBNKOV010001205.1:0-707 GCA_050294955.1 Holophagae bacterium | reverse complement strand
TTGCAACTTCTTCAAATTCTTCACGTATTTTGAATTATTCACAAGATTCTAAGTCAAATCTAGTTTCACCAGATTTGTGCTCATATTAGCTTATTGCAGCTCCCATTGCAAATCGACCAGGGCTCCAATTTTGACAAGAAGTCCACCATGGTGATCTACAAGGTTTGCACTAACATCAAGCTGACATGCACACACAATATCTCACAATTGAAGAAGATATTGAATTTCCAAAAGTGCTCTCTGCTAAGCAAATGTCTGGAAAAAGCCTGGAAACTAAACACATAGGGAAATTGGAAATACTGCCACAATTTTACCTGGGCTCGAACATGGGCGTTGCGCTACAATCTTGCTGACATGCATAAGCTAACTCCCAATTTCCACAATGTTATGGCATTTCCAAGATGGCTAAGTGCTAAGCAGAATTTGCGGAAAGTGCTGTCTGAAATCTGTGCTGTATAGCCATATTTGGACCCTTAGAACAAATACTTCCCTAGCTCCAAATTTTATGTAAATTTACACACTTGTAGACCATGCCATCAGGAACAATTTCTCTTTTGAGAGTGGGGACTAATTCTGCTCCAATTAATTCTGAAAAAATTAGCAACTGAGCTTAATGGTCCACACTACACAGAACTTGAAAAACTTTAAATTCAACTCTAGAATTAGAAATTCATCAACACTTAAGGTCTCTTAAACATGTGATTAAC
>JBNKOV010001204.1:0-713 GCA_050294955.1 Holophagae bacterium | reverse complement strand
TGAAGTTGGTGATTTCGTATACCTTAAGGTTTCCCATATGAGAGGCACCCGAAGGTTCAAGGTCAAGGGAAAGCTAGCTCCAAGATACGTTGGTCCGTTCAAGATCCTTTGCCGCAATGGGGAAGTCCCTTATCAACTGGAGGTACCGCCTCAACTGTGAGACGTACACGATCTATTTTACATGTCGCAACTCAAGAAATGTTTGCGAGTCCCAGAGGAACAACTACCGATGGAAGAGCTTGACCTGGGAGGTGATCTAACCTACAGTGAGAGATCGGTTAAAATATTGGACATGGCAGAGCGAGTGACTCATAATAAGGTTATCAAGATGTGCAAGGTACAGTGGAGTCACCACATGGAAGATGAGGCAGCCTGGGAACACGAAGAAGAGCTCAGAGCAGATTACCCTGAACTATTTCCAAGCGCTTCTGAATCTCAGGGTGAGATTCTTTTTAAAGGGGGTAGGTTTGTAACACCCTAAATTTCAAATTTCTAAAAATTGCCAAAATAATGCATTCACCTAAAATTTGCTATGATTGCATTGCATGCATAATTCTTTTCCTAAGCCAAGTGTCCGAAAGGAAGTCAAAATCCCTTTTCTTTAAATCCAAATTTCGAGTCGGAATTCAAATTCTTTTTTGTCGAATTTCCCTAATCCTTGATTGGAGTTTTCGAATCAAATTCCAAATTCTATTTTGAAAAATATTCCAAAA
>JBNKOV010001203.1:0-716 GCA_050294955.1 Holophagae bacterium | reverse complement strand
AAGAAGGTGGACCGCCTTGTCAAAATTCTCATATGCCAGGGCCTTTGCCGCGACTGGAGCTTCCTCATCTTCCATTTCCTGCTCCTGTTCCATAGGAAGTTGGCCATTGGCCGTTGGTTGGACCGAGGCTCCGCTAAATTCAATCTGGTTAATTGCCTGGGTAATCCTATTCGTGTTATCTTTAGAAACCTCTGCGAGTTGAGAAAGCGCTGCCACAAGATCGCCCGCCCGATCATCCAGAGCCTTCAACCGATTCTCAATGCGTTGAAACTGCTCGTGATTTTTCTTTTCCTCCTCTTTACGCATGCGAAGAAAGAGGAGAAACAGGGCTACCAGAATCATGACCAACGTAAAATACAGCCATGAGACTATAGAAGAGGCGTTGTTCTGAAAGAAGGCCAGATGAAGAAAGGGTGAATTGGCTGTCAATAAAGGGATCATGGGAACATCCTTATGGATCGATTGAGAGTCGCGACACCCGGAACTACATCGGGTCATGACGTGGCGCGTTGCAATTATTGTAGCGCTCCAAGCAAGCATTTGGAAACCAAAAACACCAAAAAACCAAATCTTTCCTTATGATTTCTCACTGAGAAGCCGAGTGGTTAAGTATGGCCAGCCTGAAATGGTTACGAGCCGAATAACATTTTTTATTTCACATTTTCTGTGAAGAAAGTGAGGTCTCTATGTCCCCCATTAGTACAATAGATTTAATG
>JBNKOV010001202.1:0-717 GCA_050294955.1 Holophagae bacterium | reverse complement strand
GCTTGGCAAACCTCGATAAAGTGCTGAAGCGGTGTCAAATGGCTGACCTTGTCCTAAACTGGGAGAAGTGTCATTTCATGGTCCGAGAAGGAATTGTTCTTGGGCATAAAATTTCAGAGAAAGGGATCGAGGTGGATAAGGCGAAGATTGAGGTGATTGAACAACTACCGCCACCCACCAATGTGAAGGGGATTCACAGTTTTCTGGGACATGCAGGGTTTTATCGAAGATTTATTCAGAATTTTTCCCAGATTGCTCGACCCTGTGACACCCTTGGTGATACTGTAGCAACTATAGTATTAAACAGTGTCTCACTATGTACTGTAGAAGCTTGAATGAAATCCTGGACTTGCTTGGTTTGTATTATAAGTGTCGTGTGGTTTGAATTTCAATTCAAACTCATTTCTTATTCTCAAATCAATTCATTTTGATGCTTGTGTTAGAACTCCAATTTTTGCATACAAGTGTGCCCAACTAAATTCACTTTTGTGAAGATCATGTTGAGATAGAATTTTAGTGAATTTACCAGATTTTTGCCACAAGGTTTGAACCGATTTAAAATTCATACAAGATTGAAATCGATTTCTGTTCCAGAATTTATATCATGAATTCTGTTGAGCATTTGAAGTTTGCACAATTGAGAAAGTTGTTTAGAATGTTCAAATGTAGCCACATGAAAATTTTGATTTTTTTGGAGCAGAGTAAGGTTGGATTTTG
>JBNKOV010001201.1:0-719 GCA_050294955.1 Holophagae bacterium | reverse complement strand
AGTTCTCGAGGTTTTAAAAACATAGCGGAAGCGAAACCAAAATACTAACACTCGGCGATACAAGGGCCCGCATCGGCCCTAAGATGCGAAGTCCTCGGCTGCTGCTCACGGGGCGGGCTCCCAAGTCTCCTCCCAGACCTCGGGTTCGCCACTGGGCCACACCCACTTGCCACAGCAGTCACAAAACCCTGGCAGCTCTGCACACACATTAACAAACACAAGCAAGCCTGAGCAACTAAAGCTCAGCAAGACTGACCCGTCAATGTGGCCATAAATAGCCGACTCCTAGCATGCAAGGCTGAAATAGGATAAGCTCTATACTATGCCAAACTCGCGCTAAGAGTTGATCCTTACTTTCAAGTTTTAGCTTACTCAAGATGATTGCCATTACTGGCCTCCTTAACCAGCTCTATTCAAATCATTTCAACTAACAGCAGCTATTTACTAATCAAGCAAGGGTTGCAAACAATTAATTGAAACAAACACCACCACTTTAAATTAACCATTTATCATGACGTTAAGTTAACTACGAGAAGACTGCCACAAACAAGCGGTTACTCATATCCGAGAGTCGCGGCAATTCGAATCGATGTACACCCTGCAGGGGAAACCCAACCAACACGCCACACGCTTTCCACGCTCAGTGGCGTGCTCGCCGGCGGCTCGGCGTGGCTCGACGGCAGCAAGGTGTTGCCGAAGATCACGAGGGGGTCACAGGG
>JBNKOV010001200.1:0-721 GCA_050294955.1 Holophagae bacterium | reverse complement strand
TAAAAATAACAAACAACGTTTATATGGTGAGGAACGTATTCTGCCCACATAAGGACTATAATAGCTCTTAGGTGGCAAGCTAATAATGTTTAAATTATGCAACTACAAACAAGGTAATGGTGTGGTTTTTGGGATTCTTTCAAATTATTTTATTATTTATGAAGCTTATTTGTTGTTGGTGAATTTTAGTAGAACTATTAGGACGTGTGTATGCTTCTTTTCTGTTTATGAGAGTTATTTGTTCTTTATATTTACATGTAGGAACTTTTTAGTGAAAAGCCCACTAGGGGGATGTTAGTGAAAGGCCCATGATGGGGATGATGTGAAATACCCATGATGGGGATGATTGATCCTTCTTCTATAGGTATACTAACTCCGTTATAATGATAGAAACGTTTGTTGAGAGCGTATTTGCCACCGTATCCGAATGATTCGTAATAGCGGATCGTTTCTTTCTCTTTTGGTGAGGACGATTAGGACGAGTTGCATCATCAAGTCACCTAATCAATAAACTTAACAAAACAAACTGAAAAAGAAGAAAGTTTTGCTATCTGGACCCGAGGCAAGCCCTCAAGACCTCCCTGAGTAGAATTTCAGTAACCGGTGAACTCCACACGTGGCTGTGTTAAAACAGTTGTAACCGCTGTTGTCGTTATCGAAAGGGTGCGTGTGAGTAGGCGTTGGAAAGATGAGTCAGTGGCCTATGGAATTTGTAAATAAC
>JBNKOV010001199.1:0-724 GCA_050294955.1 Holophagae bacterium | reverse complement strand
AAGTTGCCGTTGCACCAAAGTCTCTAAAAGCTAGTTCTGCATGTCCAACAACTCCTCAAGAGATGGTGGATTATGACATTATTGTCACCATGGCCATTGGTGTTGCAGATTCCATCTTTTGCCATCGGAAGAGTAAGGGTTGATGAGATAAAGAAAGAAGAACTAGGGGAGATGAAAGGATAGCAACCTAAGGGGTTGTGTGTGTAAGATATGCCTTACATTCACACTAGCACTCAAACGAAGATCTAAATCAAGCTTTTTCACACCACACAGAACAATCGATCCTCACATAGCATTATGGTGATTACTCAATAAGACTAAATGAACCTATTAACTTATTCTCCTAACTTAACAAAAGGATGCTAAACCAAAAGACTGCTAACAAAGAGCAACAACTCCTAGTCAACATCATTGTTGGGAATGACATAAACTGGAGGTCCATGAGTCGCCATCTTGCGAGGTGGTGAAGCGGGAGTGAACTCTTCTGTCTCCTCCTCGGAAAGTGTTTCCACGTCTTGGGTACAACGGGGCTTCAGCTTTCGGACGATCTTCATTGCCTCCTCATACTTCTCTTGCCAGAATTCCACTTCCTCAGTAGTGGAGTCCAGTTCCTTGGTGAGCGCAGTGGTAAGTTCCACTTGCTTCTTGAGCTTGAAGTTTCTTGAATCAGGTATAGGCTCCACATGGATGTAGGTAGATCCACTAGCTCGTTGGGGAAAGTAAG
>JBNKOV010001198.1:0-735 GCA_050294955.1 Holophagae bacterium | reverse complement strand
AAGGGAATTAGCTCAAACAAATCGCTAGAAACTTGGAAAAATTCTGGAAAAATTCATGGAGGTAGGAAATTTAATTTGGAACACTTTTCCCAATTGACATTTTCCCCAATTCTCCACGGATTTTGAATTATTCCAACATTTCCGAGTCAAAATCAGTTTGACTAAATTGTGGTCAATTAGCCTAGTTGCAACAGCTATAGAATCTTCACCAGAGCTCCATTTTGGACAAGGTGTGCTCCATGGTGTTCTATGAACTTTTCACTACGACCATGTGGACTTGCACAAGGTAATTCCCACAATTGAGGAAGTTATAGCACTCACAATGTGGCTAACTGTTAAGAATTTTTCAGCAAATTCTGGATTCTGGGTTATGTAGTCATCTTTGGACACTTGAAACAATTGTCTCCCCAGCTCCAAAATTTATGCAAATTTGCACACTTGTAGATCATGTCATCGGGAACAAATTCTCTTTTGGAAGTGGAGACTAACTCGGTCTAGATTAATTATGAAAAATCGACAACCGAGCCTAATGGTCCACACTAATCCAGAATTTGCAAACTTCAAATTTGATTCTAGACTTCGAATTTGATCAACACTTAGGGTCTCATAAACATGTGATTAATATAATCATGTGGTTTAGAGACATGGGGTGTTACAGCGTTAAACACATGGGCGCCACTTGGGGGATAAGTGATGATGTATGATATATGCATATTGTGCTCTTCTGCATGTACG
>JBNKOV010001197.1:0-736 GCA_050294955.1 Holophagae bacterium | reverse complement strand
GTCAGCTTCGATGCTGTCAATAAGACGGTACAACAATTACACACCCACTTGCCTTTGGTTAAAGAGCAAATGCAGGCATTTGTGGTATTTGCCGAATAACTGACTCGCCGTACATCGAAGTAGTTATAAAATTTCGCCCCTGGTTTAGGGGCGATTGCTTGTCCAACGATCTATCGCAGACAGTAAAACAGCCTCATCAATGGGTTTCGTTACATAGTCATTCATACCTGCCTCAAGACAGCGTTCACGGTCTCCATCCATTGCATTCGCGGTCATGGCTATGATGGGGGTGTTTTGAAGTGCCTTGTATTCACTGCGCTTTCTAAGAATCCTGGTTGCTTCGAAACCGTCCATAATCGGCATTTGACAATCCATGAGGATTGCCTTGAAAGGGTGACCCGCTTGAGCCTTTGTTTGAAGTAACTCTAGTGCTTCCTTTCCGTTATTTGCGACTTCGACAATGTACTGATGTTGCTCTAGGATTCCCAGCGCCACCAGTTGGTTGATCTCATTATCTTCGACCACTAAAATGTTTTTTGCCGCACTACCAGTGGATTCTGGTCGAGTTGTGACCGGTTTTGATGGTGTGTTGGTTTCGTCTGCTTTCTCCTGATGCTGATTAAATAGATAGCCAAGTGTGGTTATAAGGTTGCTTGACGTAATAGGCTTCGCCAGAATAGAACTGAAACTGTAGCGGGACAGAAAGTCTTCGAGTCCCTCTGCGCCGATCGGTGCG
>JBNKOV010001196.1:0-741 GCA_050294955.1 Holophagae bacterium | reverse complement strand
ACTATTAAAAAACTAGATGTTATCATAAATCATTTTTCTAGTAGTGATAAAATTCCCTTGTCATGGAGTGATTTTCTCTAGGAATGGACACAAATTGCTTAGGGGTGAATCACTATTCAGAAATTAACCCATCCTTTCATTTTGATGGAGATCAATCCTCTCTAACTATATAGAGATGACCCACTAAGGATCAATTAATATAATTTTTGCACATCGGCAACCAATTAATACATGTCACATTAGCACCCATCTAGCATCAGTTGTCACATCATCGTGCATGATAAAAAAACTTTAAAATAATTTATCTCACTCATATGATATCCATTTAAAATTCTGTTTTCACCGTTGTATTCTACACGATGAGATGAACAAAACTAGATCTCACTTGCATAACATTTTAAGAATTTTTAAATCAACTTAATTTGCTATATATTTGCAAATGTTTATATTTGAAATACATTTTAAATTCCATTTTCACCATTGTGTTCTATGCAATGAGATGAACAAAATCAGATCCCACTTGCATATGTTTTAAAGAATTTTTAAATCAACTTAATTTACTCTATATTTGCATATGTTTATATTTACAACAGATCAAGAGTTATGGGCACGTGAACTAATGTGTCGCATTATGGGCCGCGATCACTCTCTGGGTCTTAAAGAATTTTTAGATCAACTTAATTTGCTTTATATTTGGATATGTTTATATTTGCAATAGATCAAGAGTTATGAGCACGCGAG
>JBNKOV010001195.1:0-743 GCA_050294955.1 Holophagae bacterium | reverse complement strand
TGACTCCGAACTTCTTGCATTCCCACTTTCCTCATTGGGAGACTCATATTGAGTTGCTTGATTCTCAGGTTCCGTCATCTGGTTGTTGATAAATGAATGTGTGCCAATTTTTGTTTTCAAATAAGAACAAAAATTGAAAGAAAATGTTGGTCCGAGTGTGGTTTACCGAATTAATGGCCTTCCAATGCTCTAAGGTCCTTGATGTAGATGATAACATGTATCCAATATCATAGGATATGGTCCATGCCACCACACTCGTCTCACTTAGCCCGCTTTCATCATTGAGTACGGATGGAAAAAGAATCATCATAGCTAAGTGCTCAATGCCTCAGTTACTAGAAAAATAATCATCACAGCTAAGTGCCCAATGCCTCAGTTCATAAAAAAGAATCATAAGGGTGTTTAGAAGCTCAGTCGGGACATTAGTTTTGAGGTGTGATGCCGCATGATTTAGAAGGGTCATGCACGCCTCTTTATAATAGACGTTGGTGACTCCATATAAACCGAAGATGGCTTCCAAGACGCCATCACCCATTTATCACCGAGAAGAGGAAGACGATGATGACTACCAAGGACAACAAGCGCAAGTATGCTGATGAGGAAGAAGAGGAGGCGGCGGAGGAGTCCACGGCAATGTCGAAGAAGTGACGGGCGAGCGGCGATGATGACGATGATGACAATCGGAGGAGGAGGTCTCTTCTGAGGAGGAACCCGCCTGATGACTCCACTCCGATGACGGTGAC
>JBNKOV010001194.1:0-743 GCA_050294955.1 Holophagae bacterium | reverse complement strand
AGGCTTCAGTTATGATGAAAAATAAGAATTCATGGTGATCCAAATTTGTCTAACCAAATGAAGAGCAATACATAATTTGATAAATGGCACAAGTAAGTTGGTTTCTCTTCACCCGAATAAAGAAAATTTATATCTATGGCAAAGATATGGATCATCTTGATTTTTATTAAATGCATTTAATCATAGTGTGCATCTAGGCCTTTGCATAGCTAGTGTGTTGTGAGTTTCCAACTTGCTCAAGTTATGATAAGCATTTGTTACTTATCTTGTGGAAGATCTTATATATTTGCTTTATAACTTAATCAATGAAACTTGACATTTGTTACGTCAAGATAACCTTCTTTTAAAATGCGATATAAATCAAATATGCTAAAGGACACTACTTGAAAGTTGAAAACTTCTGAGTGCTCTAATGTAATTCCTTTTGAAAAATCCCTCTAAAATTATTAGCTTATGTGGTTTTTAAAATATTTGGAGTTTCTCAGTCTTTGTGACCATGTCAATTCACTCATGGCTAGTGTTCATCTTGATTACTGTTGGCTAGCCATTAGTGAAGAGATGTCTCTCAAGTCCATTATATCCTTTCTCTTGAATCAAATTCCTTGTATTCCCTTGTCTCAAGTTAAATCATCAAATCAAGTCCAAAGGTGTATGAATTGGAAGGACATAGAATTTCAAGCCTCAAAGAAATATCAAGAATTCTGGTTCTCAAGATGATGAGATCCTATGTGGATTATATCAAT
>JBNKOV010001193.1:0-743 GCA_050294955.1 Holophagae bacterium | reverse complement strand
CGTACAAGCATCTGCAAGATTTTGAGGAGATATGTGCCACCCTCATGATATCAGGAATGAATCATGAGACACTTAAGTGGAAGGCCTTTCCATTGTCGCTAATAGGATGGGCAAAGCAATTGTACAAGCTCCATATCAGCAGTTGTCATGGCAGTTGGGTTATCTTAAAAGATCAGTTATGTTTCACCTTCTTCCCAGTGTCCAAGATTATTAATCTTCGTAATGAGGTTCTTAATTTTTCTCAAAAGGCAGGAGAGAGTTTGGGAGCAGCCTGGTCCAGATACAATCAACTTGCTTTGTCGGATCTATAGTTATCTATTCCAGATGCTAAGTATATGTAGCAATTTGTGCATGGGTTAGGTACAAAATTTACTGAATATCTGGATATGACTTCTGGGGGAGTCTTTGTTCATTGCACGGTTGAAGAGGGGAAGTTGATCTTGGATAGAATCCTTTTGGTCACTCCGCTTGAAGATCTGCAATTCAAAGCTCCACTAATTTCTGAGGATGAACCGATAATCACTTATCTGGACACCTCAGATATCTCAGTCTTACCAGCAAAGGAAGAATTGCTTCAACTCATTGCACCAGGAATAGGCTTGAAAAACAAAATTGAAAACCCCACTGCATTTCCCTTGTCAATCGAAGAAGATTGCTTCGACAATGACATTGGGAACTCGTCAAAGGCACCCGCCTACGACTTAAAGGGTCTCAAATTTGAGCCTGCTGAACAAGAGCTGGAG
>JBNKOV010001192.1:0-750 GCA_050294955.1 Holophagae bacterium | reverse complement strand
ACTTCTTGTTCCGGGATTGCCTCCATAGGGCCCTCTTCATTGATCTCTTCAGGCACGGCAGCAGGGGCGCCGGAGGTGGTGGTGCAGCGGTAGGGGGTGCGGCGGCATCTCCTCCATCGTCAACATCCTCTTCTTCTTCATCATCCTCACCCATGCGGTCCAGTCCCATCTCCCTAGCGATCTCCATTAGCAGCTCGTCGTGAGACTCGACCATTCCTTCAAGGGTGGCCTTCTCTTCCTCCAACCTCTGAGTGTCTTCCCTCAGCTTCTTGCATAGAGCCTCCAGTTCTGTGATCTTCTGGCTTGACTCCTCCTCATGCTCTCCCAGTAGCATGACCTCCTTGATGGCTTTATCCAGATCTTGGACCAAGGCACGAGTCAACTTCACTTGATCGGTGAAGCATCCCAAGAGGTCGTGACCTCCAGCAGGCAGTATCACGGCTTCCGCTCCTTCTTCAGCTCAGCTTGGGAAGTGGCAGTATTGCGAATGTGTCATCCGTTCATCAGCCTCATGTCGTAGGACGGCCAGTGCCTCACGGGCTGCCTCTCTCATGACGGCCTCGAACGTCCATCTTGGTGCAGGAGCCTTGACTACTTAGCGGATGCGCCGAATACGATCAGTCATAGACCTCTCGTAGATCACCACATGCACGTGCCAGAGGTATGAGTTCCCACGCAGCAGCCTCGGGATCCCGATGAAGAGTGAGGGCTCGCTAGAACCCAGTGCTAAAAGCACAGTCCGCAGAGTCC
>JBNKOV010001191.1:0-755 GCA_050294955.1 Holophagae bacterium | reverse complement strand
GTTTGTTTTGCTATTTTTACTACTACTTGTATCGATTGTTGAGCTTTGCTACCCGATTATCTCACTTACTAGTTTGTAACCCTGCACGATGCGACAGGTTTTTCAACTTAATGTGTATGGTAATATTTTTAAAGAATTTTATGATATTATAGAAAACATCTACACAAAGTATTCAATAGTCTCAGTACATGAATGACAAAAACAATAAGGTACATAGTCTTTTTATAGAAAAAGTTGAATACCCCACGTGTTGTTGTGGAATAATTTGTATGAGTTAAATTTAAGCAGCTATATAGGAATATTAACACTTCATTGAAAATTAAAGAAAAAATATTACTGATAACATGAAACACCGAGCGATGTTATATAAATAGTTATGATGAAATGTAAAGTTTAAAATGCTATAATTAACATATCCTACAAATAATTTTTATCAATCGTACAAGCATATGACATCCATATTTGGAGGAAATTACGACTGGAGATTTTTAATTTCCCTGAAGGTTTTTTCCGGGTCATCAAGCATGCATATATGCTCATTCTATATTTGTAGAGCAAATTAAGTTGGTTTAAAAATTCTTCAAAACATATGCAAGTGTGATATAGTTTTGTTCTTCTCGCGCATAGAACACAATGGTGAAAACAGAATTTAAAATGAATATAGATAAATTGTTTTAAAGTTTTTATACTATGCAAGATGATTTGACAGATGATGTGGACTAGTTGCATGTGAGATATAAATTCATAGATGATGT
>JBNKOV010001190.1:0-754 GCA_050294955.1 Holophagae bacterium | reverse complement strand
CATGCATCGGCGGGTGAACCATGTTCAGACTTCTAAAGAAAGGTCCTAGTTGTGGCAGGTGAGGCCTCATGCAACTTCTTGAAGACAGTCCAGGGAATGACATTTTCCTCTTGTCATTCTTCTCCATCTCCTTAATCTTGTTTTCTATAATGATGGCCTTGTCGACCATCCTTTGGAAATCCTCGTAGTCAGTATTGAGAAGTTGGAACTGAATCTCATCATTGAGCCCATTCAGGAAGGAAACCTATTTCTTTCCATCCGTATTAACCTCATCAGGTGCATATCTTGACATTTGAGTGAATTTATTGAGGTACTCATTCACAGTCATTCCGTCCTGCTGCAGTTCGGAGAACTCCTTCTTTTTCAGTTTGAGCGTACCACAAGGTACATAGTGAGTTCTAAATCGAGCTTTGAACTCATTCCAGATGATAGCACCAACATTCTGGTGAGAGTTGTGGTACGTTTCCCACCATTCAGTTGTGGCTCCAAATAGTTGATGTGCTACAAAAAGCACTTTCTCTTGATCAGTACATTGTGCATTCTCCAGCTTCTTTTCAATTGACTTTAGCCAATCCTCGGCTTCCATTGGGTCCTTGGCTTGCGAGAAAGTGGTAGGGCGAGTCCTAAAAAATTTGCCAAGTCTAGACTGAGGTGGTGGTGGTGGCTGCTGCTGGTGAATCTACTGGTTCGGCTGCATATGGTTGAGTGTTTGGAGTACAGGCTAGATAAGCTGATTCTGAGTGGCTATGAATTG
>JBNKOV010001189.1:0-759 GCA_050294955.1 Holophagae bacterium | reverse complement strand
CTGTCACCCAACCCGCAGCGAGTGAGACGCATCTAGCGAAGCAGGAAATTCTAGCACAACCATCTAACGGGAAGAAAATGCCCATGTCCAAGATCAACAATGATGCTATCCTCAATAAGCTTTGGAACAGGCTAAGCGGACCAGCACTCCCCACAGTTCCTTGCATCTTGGGGCCATTAAAAGTCCATCTTGCACTCTGCTATTGGGGGGCTAGTATGAACATCTTGCCCAAGATGGTCTATGACTGCTGTGATGAAGACCCATTGGTCCCTACCTCTCAACGGTTACAGCTAGCAGATTCCACTGTGGTGCAGCCCTATGGGATAGCAGAGAATGTATTGATCGAGTTCCAAGATTCTTCGACCTTGGTTGATTTCATGGTCGTGGATATGGATCCTCGTCAGCAAACCTCCATCATCCTGAGGAAGCCCTTCCTGAAGTCAGTCGGAGCAACCATTCATAAGACGAGAGGAATGATCAACATGAAAGTTGATGGGGTTCATAAGAAGTTCGTCTACCACCCCAAGAACCTCGCATGCTACTGCTAGATTCGAGTCCACTAATTCACAGGCTCGAGAAAAGTAAGATGCGTAGAGGTTCTACCAGAGCACATGAAAAGTTGCCCTTAGTCGTTAAACAGAAGGCCACGGAATGCCATGACACCCGATAAGAAGCCCAGCGCAGCCGAGAATTTTTCTACGAAATTTTCTCGACACGTCAAGAATGCCATGCCTACTACAACAAGTTCTCCATCGCACC
>JBNKOV010001188.1:0-767 GCA_050294955.1 Holophagae bacterium | reverse complement strand
ATCTCACAGAGACTTTTTCCAGTCTATACCATCGGACCATCTTATTCCTCCCGGCAAACCTGAATCGGCTCTCTTAATTTGACGGATAGATTCTGAATTCGTGATTTTTTTGATGAGTTGAATGCCGAAAATTACTGGGCTCTTGAAAGCGGAGAATATCAGTCAAGGAACTTTGAACCCCGATTCCTTCCAGCCTCAAATTCATGAGGAACCTTCATCAGAAATGATTTCAGGGTTTAAGCTGAATTTTGGTGTGACCACCTATGATATACAAAAATAAAAGGCCCACAAAAATAAATGCCCACCAAGAGCAAACTCTAACATCATTAAAATCTAAAACCCTCGAAAATTCAAAGCCAGGAGATGACCATTTTGAGATGCGATTCACAAAAAGAAGCAACCCAAGGCCCTGGGTTACGTACACTTCATTTGATGTTTGAAGGGAGTGTGAGACGTGCTTGTATTTTTATTTTTACTTTCCGCAGAGGTCGTGGAAAACGGGTTAACCCCCGCCCACCCCATGAAACTGAAATTGGTTCAGGAGTTTGTGCTGGGCGAAGATGAGGACGATGATTACCAACAATTCACCATGGGCGCCCAGTTGGTCGCCGACGATTCAGGCATGCTCTATATCCTGGACCCTGGCAATGATCGGGTGGTCGTGTACAACGATAAGGGCAAGTTTGTTCGCAAATTCGGTCAGGAAGGCATGGGTCCTGGCGAGTTTCAACAGCCCAAGGAAATCTGCTTTAACCACAAAAACCAAC
>JBNKOV010001187.1:0-770 GCA_050294955.1 Holophagae bacterium | reverse complement strand
GTCATGCAACCCATCGAGCCGGTGGACCGCAACCAGGATCTGCCCCTGTCGTTCACCCAGGAAAGACTCTGGTTCCTGGACCGTTACGAGGGCGCCTCGTCCACCTACAACATGCCCATGGCCCTGTTGTTGAAAGGCGATTTGAACATACCCGCCCTGGAAACCTCCATCGACGCGCTCATCAAGCACCACGAGGTTCTGCGCTCCACCTATGCGGACGTAGACGGAAAGCCCGTTCAAATCCCCCATCCCGCCCCAAATCCTCGCCTGCCGTTCATTGACCTGTCCCATTTGCCCGTAGAAAAGGGCGAAGCCGAGGTCATGCGATTGGTTGAAGCGGAAGGGCTTACGCCGTTTGACCTGGAAACCGGAGTGCTGCGCCGGCGCCTCATCCGCCTGGACGAAAAGCAACACGCCCTGCTGGTGAACTTCCACCACGTGGCCTGCGACGGCTGGTCTATTGGCCTGTTCTTCAGAGCCCTGGACGGCGTTTATCGGGCCGTGAGCAACGGCTTCCCATCGCCGCTCACCCATCCCACCATTCAATACGCAGACTACGCGGCCTGGCAGCGTGGCTGGCTAAGCGGCGCTGTGTTAGACAAGCAAATGGCTTACTGGCGCGAGAAACTGGCCGGTCCCATTGCGCCGTTGGACTTCCCAACCGACCGACCCAGGCCCGCAGTGCGCAGCTTCAAGGGCGCCAGCATTCAGCTCAACCTTCCCCATGAAACCAGCCTGGCCCTGAGCCGCTTCAACAAGCAGGAAGGGGT
>JBNKOV010001186.1:0-772 GCA_050294955.1 Holophagae bacterium | reverse complement strand
CACTCGTAGATCATGTCATCAGGAACAATGTCTCTTTTGAGAGTGGTGACTAATTCTGCTCCAATTAATTCTAAAAAATCGACGACTGAGCTTAATGGTCCACACTTTTCAGAATTTGGAAGACTTCGAATTTAACTCTAAATTTAGAAATTCATCAACACTTAGGGTCTCTTAAACATGTGATTAACATAATCATGTGGATTAGAGACACGGGGTGTTACACATTTGTCATGACAAGTGTAGCAAGTTTGATGCTTGATTTTACTTGCTTTGTTATTGGATTGTCTTTTGGTACTTTCATTCTTGCTCATGTACTTGTCAAGCGCCACTTTGAAGCCTTTGTTACACTGCCCTAAAGTTTTGATTTTTTTGTCAAAACTGGATACTCTGTTTTGCCAAACTGGACAGTCCGGTTTTGCCTGAGCAGACAAAACACCCCTTTGAAAACTCAAGCCCTTTTAAAAAGAGATTCAATGAGATTTAGGCTTGAAACCAAGGAGAAATTGGAATGAAGATCCAATACAGGGTATAGCCCACAAAAGGATGAGAATTTCTCAAAAAAGAATTTTAACTTGAATAAACATGAGAAACCTTTTCTTCAAGACATTTTTGGGGCAACGCCTTCAAATAAGAATATGAGTGGATAAGAAGTTGAAGAAAGAGCCATGGAGAAGCTTGGAGGAGAGAGGTTGGGAGCTCAAGAGAGTGTCTCAAAGTGTTTGCAATGTGAAAAGAGTGACCAACTATGCTAGAGAGGTGTGGGGGGTCTTTT
>JBNKOV010001185.1:0-773 GCA_050294955.1 Holophagae bacterium | reverse complement strand
CTTGGGCATGATCTCAGAAGATCATTGATGGACCCATCATCGCGGTATTGGAAAACCTTCAGAATTATATTCTGAAGTATCTAGAGATGGAAAACAGATTTATCATCCAGAAACTTTTTCAGGCAAAGTCGAGCTGTCCGCGTGCATATTGATGTTGAGGCATGAAGATCACTTCATTGAGAAAATGGTTTTCTAGCCAAGACCAAGATGATGAATAGTTCAGACTCGAACCCACGAGCTAAGTCTAGATCACGAGGGGAAGTCAAGTGAAAGGGCACCGTTGGATCACCTGCCGCTTGGGTACCGTTTCTTGTTTGATTGGGACAAGAGTGGTTATTCGACCAGAAGGACACTTTTTCACAAGAATCCTCACCGTAGATCTACAATGAGATGGATCGTCAGGTAAGACATGTCATATGAGTAGCAATTGCTCTATAACCTGTCAGGATGTGAACTCCAATAATGGTTTTCGTCCTTATCAAGGCTTCAATGCAGGGTGGCAAACCCAATTTCCCATTCGACAACCGCCAACAAGGTGGTATGGGGCAGAACTTCAATAGAACTGAACCTTCTCTCAAGGATATTGCTCAGGATCAGCTTGGTTGAACCCAAACCGAAATCCAAGAAGATGAGTCCACCTGATCCAGTCGAAGAAGAAGAGAAAGCTGAGGCCAAGGTTGAGGCAAAACTGAGGTCTAAAATGGAAGAAGAAAACCTTGGGAAGGCTTCACCCAAGGACATCAGTGATACACACCTACTATTGTACAGTGCTA
>JBNKOV010001184.1:0-773 GCA_050294955.1 Holophagae bacterium | reverse complement strand
TTCATAACCGACGAATGTTGACTGATTTTGTCGGAGTACACTAAAAATATTGACTGATTTTACTGATAAATCGGCCGAATTCAATGATAAACTATATGAATAAACAGTGAATTCGACATAAACAGTGAATTTTGTTGAACACGTTTTAATGAATTTAAACAGATTTGACGAAAGTTAAATTTTACCAATCCAAACGACTAGGTTTTACAAAAATTTCTTCACTAGTAACCTTAGAATTTGATCTAGTTTTTTTACATATTTTTTGCTGACTTTTATCTTTTTCTGAAATTTTGAAATAGTGAACAGTAAAATCAGCGGTTTTAAAATTCGGACCGACCCGATTCCGTCGGTTTTTACCGAATTTCAGAAAATTCGGCCGGTTTTTTAACCCTGGCCAGGGGTAATGATGATGTGGATAACACGACAAGTGATGAAATGACTAGAAAAATGGGGAACAGGACAAACAGAGCAACCACTCATACCTGAGCACCCCGGCTACTCCCCCAAGCTTAAATCTTTGCAAGATTTAATCATCAGGTTCGAGGCCATGGTGATTGAAGAGGTTGTTGATGATGCCGGTCTGTGAGTCGATGGAGGAACGCAACATCACCTGAGCACGTCCCTATCACTAGTAGTGGACTTTCTAGAAATCTCATCACAAAACTCCAACCAACGGCGTGGAAGAGAATGGGAAGGTCGACGTCCATCTCCCCTTTCTTGAGTAGGTTCACATCGTAAACACGAGTGTGAATGAACTCTTAAACTCCGAGTGA
>JBNKOV010001183.1:0-775 GCA_050294955.1 Holophagae bacterium | reverse complement strand
CGACAACTTTGGAGGTTGAAGCGGCAGCTAAGAGATCTAATCGATGAAAAGAAAAGGAAACTAGAAAACTAGGGCCAAAAAGTGTAAAGAAGTGTAAAAAGTATAATTTTGATTGATTGTGTTGATGATTGATTACAATCGGTCGTGACCTATATATATAGGTGGTTGGACATAGCCCTTTCTATGAATTAGAGAGCTCTAATCAAATACGATGAAAATTGTCGGTGTTTTTTGCGCCAGCAAGAACAGGGTGGTCAAGATCGTGCAATCCAGTTCTGAGATGGTCTTATAAACTACAAATCGCACTACAATCTATCCTAGGCCCCTCCTTAGAGGTAATAGCCCTACGTACAATGATTTGATATTGAAGATGAATAATGGTTACAGTGGGGTAAGCAGAGAGCTCGAGAAGTTCACGAAGTGAAAGGAAAAATGATCTCGTACCCCCCGCCTAAAGGGTAAGGGGCCTTTTATGGACTGGGAGGCGGTTGGATAACTATGAACTAATTACTTAAACATCCAGGAGGAGGTTTACATGACTAGTAGAGCCTAGACTAGAGAAGGTTAGTTCGTCGAGGTTGGTTGGGGCTTCCATGGCGTTCCCATTGGTTCTAGAGTCTTCTTCTTACCTCCTGGGTGTTCTTTTCAACTCTCGGGCATTGTTGGCGCTGAGGTAGTTTCACGAAGCGGCTTTACTTGGCGGCTAAGCTTTCACACATGGGGGGTTGATGTGGATGGGCTAGCCTACCCGCTACACCATCCTATGGCCTGTAGC
>JBNKOV010001182.1:0-781 GCA_050294955.1 Holophagae bacterium | reverse complement strand
CTTTTCCAGCCAGAGGTAGCCGGGGTATTGATTCGAAAGCTTTCTTCCCACTATATAAGAACCGCCCTCTAGCCTGGCGTTGTCGGGTATGGGGTGCGTGCCCATAAAGGGGAATCCGATATCCGTATCCCAGGATCCATATCTCGGATGGTGTTTCAGCACATTGTAGAGCCATTTGAAGGATTCACTTCCTTCTGAGTACATGTGGGCTGCGATCTCATAGGCGGAATAGGGTTCGCTATCGTCTTCTGCCCAGAAATGTTTCCTGGCGTAATAAATGGTAAGTGCGGTAATGGGATGCCAATGCTCGGATGGTTTTATGTTGCCGTCTTCCCATTCAAAGTCAGGATTTCTTTGCCTATTATTATCCAAAATCACGGTCTCCTCTTTACGTTACTTTACCTCGGCCGGAAAACCTCCGCAACATATTTAACTTGAATCAGGGTTATTTTTACAATTAATTCGGGTTCGCGGCGAAACAGAAGGGTAGTTATGTAAACTGCTGGGCATGTTTGCATTGCATTGGTCTATCTACTTACTTTAATTGAATTCGCGAAGCTGTGATTATTTCGCTGAAGCAATGTATTAGCAAGATTGACGTGACGGCGAAGTAATTTTTCGCATTAAGAGCTGCACCGGTTTACAAGTCTCAAAATAAATACTTTAGTTCGAGAGATAGATAAATGTATTTCTCTTTTGAACACATAAAAGGTTCTTTACATGGCAAAAATAAAAGTTAATGTAGTCATTGCAGGAAGAACGTATCCGTTGAGTGTTAATG
>JBNKOV010001181.1:0-797 GCA_050294955.1 Holophagae bacterium | reverse complement strand
CCCGAGGAGGCAAAAGCAGCGGGCCCTTACAAGCACGGTAAAAGTGTGCAGTAAAAACATGTTTATGCGCCACCCCAACTCCTCACACGATGCGCCTGCTACATCGAGGGATACGATAACCATATCCAAAACAGGTCACATGATTACCGTGGTCCTGTGATAGCTCTGGGTTCAAAGGCAGAACCCACCAGTTGTCACACCCAGTTTCAAGGCCAAAACTGAATGCATACCTTTATGTGTGCCAAGATCAAGTTTCACACACAAAGGGACAAATAGTGAAATAAACAGTATAACTAGTGTTTATTACATCGAGTCTTATTTCAGAAATTTATTACAAGACCAAGCAGTCTAAACAGCGGAATAAGGCGCCATGCCATAGGTAGATGACCGTGGGCCCGCACGCCTTAAAATATTCATCAATGAACTCCTACAGTCGACCGAAAGAGGTCGATCAGAAAATACACCTACATGTACATTCCAGTACTCAAGACTAGTTCCCAACCTACCACAGGTATACATTTATCAGTGCAGTTCCATGAAGGAAATGGATCGGCAAAAAAAGGGGAGAGCGACCTCCTGTGTTGTCCCAAAAGTTAATCAGAATCTTGAAGGTATCACTCCACACCCAAGCGACAGTAGTAAAGGTTTAGTCACATTTGATATTTCTGTAGATTCTCCTCACAAAGAGAGTGGAACCCAGATAGCCAACAGCACCTGCGTACACAAAACCATGTCAAAACAGGGCCAACATAGCATATGAAATAACAAGAAGAAAAGTTTGGGAGCTGACCACAAAG
>JBNKOV010001180.1:0-800 GCA_050294955.1 Holophagae bacterium | reverse complement strand
TGTGCCTCGGCCTATGGCCGGCCCAGCCCGCCTCCCTCCCTCTCCCTCACTGACACACGGGCCCCACCCCCTTCGTCTTCCTTCTCTGGTCGCTCGGCCACGACGCCGCCGCCGGCTTGCGCGCGCTGCCACCTCTCGACCGTCCTCTCCTCTCCTAGAAATGACCACCGCCTCTGATGAGGACATCAATACTTTGGCTACAATCATTCCTTCCGTTGAGATACTTGGCCCTATCACACGATCATGAGCACAACAATTAAATCATCAGGTAAACTCGTTCTTATGCTCCTCCGCCTATAATATTGAGAGCCGATTACTACCTAATGATTTAATTGTTCTTAGGAATCAAGGAGAGGACCATGGAGGACAATCGGAGCATCAAGAAGGTGCTGGAGAGCCAAGGAGACGTGCACGAGAAGGTGGCGAACCAATCCAATTCGGAATTGCCGAGTTCGAGTCCAACTCGGAGTTCAGGACCACCTCATATTCAAATTGATGTCTAGATTGCATACAACCTCTGGTTTGGACGTTCTACATATGCACGGAAAGCTAAGGAGACAACATTACCAATGGAATCAGTCTCATGTCCAACTAAAATCGAAGTCGTCTGCAATCATAAAAAGAGTACTAATTTCCAGAACTGTTTTTGGTGCTGCACCACCATTTTTGCCCGATGGGCCATGTATCCAGTTGGAGTCCATTAGGGACGCGTCCTAGGGTTTGGCCATGACCCTAGACCCTTTATATTCAGTAGCAACCATCGTTTTATGTGGGTTTTGCTTATAATAATCTATCAATAA
>JBNKOV010001179.1:0-801 GCA_050294955.1 Holophagae bacterium | reverse complement strand
AACGCCCATCGCAACCCCGCTCTACCCTTGGAGCCAGGTTTTATGCTATGATTCATTATCCGCATTGGGAACGACAGGACAACCGTTCCCAAGATACAGCATTTATCCATCCATCAGGCCGCAAGGCCGAAATATATTGTTTTCAAGGCGGTGTGGTCGCCTCCCAGCATCAAACACATTCAGCCAATATTCCCGACCTAAGGAAAACTGGCCCGTGTTGCGTTTGTTGCGGGGAACGGGCGATTGATTGGTTAGAGCCGGATCGTGGCGCAAATGTGGACATGTGGGAGAGCGTTATGATTATGACAAAGGCTGTGATTAAAAAGGTTCAGTCAGATTTTCCAATTGAGAGTCAGGCCTCAGCCCTCGATATTCTCTCTCTTTATGGATCAAGACCCCAGGAAGTAGATGTGGAGCGCATTCGCCTCGCCGCGCTCGAACAGGCCCATGGAGATTTGGACCTGGTACAGGACCTCATCTACGGAGCAAAAAAGGATTTCGGCAAAAGTCTTCAGGGAATGAGCGATCAACAACAAGGAGCGCAGCACTAACTGCAGCGGCTTATCTACGCACCCGCCTGAAAAGCGGTTCGTTGCGGATAAGCTCCAAAACTCTATCATTGTCTGTGTTCTCCGCCTCATCAATCCTTGCCGCCGCATCGGGCTCACCCAACAACACACTCACCTGCGCTCGTTTGAACCGAGCCATATCGTAACCCGGATGTGATGGTGGAACCCGATCAAAACTATACGCAGCATCCTGGAATCGCTCAAGATCCATATAACAAACGCCCAACTCCAG
>JBNKOV010001178.1:0-805 GCA_050294955.1 Holophagae bacterium | reverse complement strand
TGTTCCAAAACTTCAAAAATTCATATCTTTCCAACCACAACTTCAAATCCAATGATTCTTCTGCCAAAATTCTCAGAATCACTTCCTCTTTCTTTCTGTGCATTCATATAACACATGTCTGTTGCATTTGATTGATTGATTGCATGTGTTTGTTTCACGATAGGTAACGTTGTGCCGGAACCATTTTTCAAGGACTTCCAAGACCAAGCTTTTGAGGAGTCCCAACTGTTCTTCGTGGATCAACAAGGCAAGTCACCTTGAACATGTTGCACCTATAGTTATTTTCTCTATCTATTCTGTAGAATTAGAACTGCATGATAGGAAGATCTGATTTGTGCACCAATGTTAGGGTTAACTAGCATTGATTTATCATTCCTTGAAAACCTTAGAAGTATTGGGTAGTTGTCATAGGCTTAGAACTGCTTAGCCTCGCATGTCCTGGTCTGGATTTGGGTAGTGTTATGTTACATTATTTTGTCACCCTTATTACTGTTATGGTTATGTTGATCTTGTTAGTGTGGAGAATAGGATTTGGGGTGATGGGAATGGAACTGGTTGGTGTGATGCCAACAGTTCAAGGCTTTGTCCGGTGTGATGCTGGAAGCCTGTGTTAGTCATCATGCCCAAATCTAAGGACCGGTTCATGGAGCGATCACCCATGAAAATAGTACAACCATGAGCCTATATGGGTATGGCCTGGCGTAGTATGTGGTAGAACCTAGTTTGGCATAGCAATCGGTGGTGCGGATTGAGTGGACTCTCTTGGGATCCACCTAGTTGAGAATGAGTGGGTAAGGGAGTGGAC
>JBNKOV010001177.1:0-807 GCA_050294955.1 Holophagae bacterium | reverse complement strand
CAGCAAAACGAAACACGACAAGCGAAAAACAAGAACAAAAATCTCAGAAGAAAATTGCCCAAAACCGAATATAGTGCCTAGATCCACTGTGAACACAAAGGAACACAAGCACCACACATACAGGATAAACAAATAGATTTTTCCATTGAATTCAAAACAAGATTCACATGAAACACGGAGGTTACTGCTCTCCCTCCCTCATTCGATTATTGGAACAAAAATCTAGTTCATAGCTCACTCTCTCTATTCTAGAAAATGTGAAATGAAAATGGAGAAGTGGTAAGGAGGCCCATCTCTCTAGGGTTCTATTTATAGGCCCAAGCAAAAGACTAAAAGACTAAAATGCCCTTAGTGTCTAATACATAGAAAATAACAAAGTTGGGGTAGAAGGGTCCGACGCAACCTGTCGCATCGACCCATGGATTATCAGCTTTAACTCAATGCAACCTTCTTGAAGATGCCACATGTACCATCCACGCCGCGCCTCCACCATTCTTGAGGCTAGACTAGGAAACCCTAGCCCAACTTGCTTCCACCCAAAGCAGGCTGCTAGATATCGACACATACCCCACGCCGTCTTCATCCTTCCATAGGTTTTGTGGCGCAACTGACAAACCGTGGCCCGCTTGGTTTTGAGGCCCAAACCAATAAACCGTCACGGTGATTTTGAGGCCCGAATCACCAAACCGTAGCTGTCGGTTTTGAGATCCAAACCGGGAAATCCGACCCAGTTGTTTTGAGGTCAAATCACTGACAAATCATCGACCTTGGTTTTGAGGCCAAACCAAGAAATCCTCGCTCCTCATC
>JBNKOV010001176.1:0-812 GCA_050294955.1 Holophagae bacterium | reverse complement strand
GGAACTTAGGAACATTACCAGGCCAAACAAGAAGAGGCGAACATACGTACTAGAGAGGCTGACCTTGGGGGTACGACCTCTGAGACATGGCCACCGCCACGATCACCGCCAGGTAATTTCCCTTCATCATTTTTTTGAAATTTTACAATTCATTGTAATAGTTGTTTGAAAGGTCTTACGAGTGCATTTGTTATCTTCTTCTTATTGTAGTTTCCGTTGATGAACTCGACATTGATTCAATCGACGGGTTTGACAAAGGCATGACCCAAATTACATCCGAAGCCAGATGGTGAGGAACCGAAGTGTTACTGTGGTGACGTATGTAAAATGGAGGTGTCAGGTGACTACAAGACTTTGTGGCAGTGGTTCTAGATGTGTAACAATCTCACATATGATCCTGAATTGGGCGATACAGAGGTACAAAATAATTGATTGTTTTGTACAGCCTCATCTCAAGTACTTAATGAGTTCTGAGAAATGTTAAATTTGTTATTGATTGTTTTGTAGCCGGTGCCTCCGTTGTGTGACTACAAGGTGTGGATCAACACAGAGAGAGGTGAGAAGGCAAAACATCACCTCCGTAATATGGTGCAACTTAACATGATGGAGGAGGAGTTTCGTTCCCGTAGTTTGGAGGAGCGTAGGTGCACCGCTTACTTTGCCATGCAGCGTGAGATTGATCGTGGGGAGTATAAAGAGAAGAGAGGAGGAGAGGGCACGAAAGCGTGAGAAAGTACGATGTGCGAAGGAAGCGTATGCTAGAGGTGGTGAGAAAGCACTCATGAAGGGTAAGTGGCCACGTCTTACTCAGA
>JBNKOV010001175.1:0-823 GCA_050294955.1 Holophagae bacterium | reverse complement strand
AGATATCTCCTAGTGGGATTAGGATCAGGAGTTTCTAGTTAGAGTCGAAATCCAGCTAAACTCTATGAGGTGGTTCTCCGACTATAAATAGAGAGGATAGATCCACATTGAGGACAAGGTGAAAAAGAATCCGAAAAATCCCCGAAAACACCTGAAAGACCCCCGAAAGATTCTGAAGGAAAGAGAGAAGAATCAATCTCAATAACATAATACATCAATACTGGATGTAGGGCTATTACTCTTCAAGAGGGCCTGAATCAGTCTAAACATTACCGTGTTCCTCCTTGAGATTGATCTTACATAGTCACATCTCTCCCAATACTCATCACAAATATCTGATGACACGACGTCGACAGAGGCGCGTCAGGAAGGGGGAATCGCTCAAGATCCATTCGGGAAAATCATGGCACCCTGGATGTTCGACGTCAAGTTTCCTCTCGGCGCTCAATTCACCTTCGGGTCATTGACGTTTGCCATGGGGGAGGACAGAGACCTCAAGATGTTGCCCCCTAGGGCCAGTGCCAGAGCATCCTGCTCCGGCTCCTTCATCTACATTGGGCGGTGCCTGCTCAGGTTTGGATCCTTTTGTAGGGTTATACATCTGCACTGCCAAGCTCGTTTGGGGTATTCCGATCGTGACGTCCATCCTCCGGCCATTCACCGGAGCATCGAGTTCATCTTCATCGGCCTCATCCCCTGATCGAGATTCATCTGACGACTACCCCGAGATCGGGGCCAGCGCCTGTGTGAACTCTGCAGAAGACAACCGCTTCATCCTTATGGTGGCCCCAAATGGGGATCAGTCCCGCAACAGCTTCAGTAG
>JBNKOV010001174.1:0-828 GCA_050294955.1 Holophagae bacterium | reverse complement strand
GACCTGAGCCCAACGGCCTGTGATCTGTTGGACGAGGCGGAACGGGAGCTGGTTCTTCACGCCTGGAACGATCGTCAGACCGCCTTCCCCTCCCACATGAGCATTCCAGAACTGTTCGCCGAGCAGGTTAAGGCCAATCCCCATCAGGCCGCGCTTGGGGACGGCAGTCGTGAAATGACCTATATCCAGTTAGATCGGGAAACCAACCGCATCGCCCACTACCTGCAATCCCAGGGCGTTGGGGCCAACACGCCGGTGGGCGTGAGCATGAACCGCTGCATGGAAGCCATTATCGCCATGCTGGCGACCCTCAAGGCTGGCGGCGCCTATGTGCCGTTGGATCCGGGCTATCCCGTGGAACGACTGGCCTTTATGTTGGAAGACACGGGCATTGAACACCTCATCACGCAATCCGCGTTCCTGGACCATCTCCCGGCGGATCATTGCCAGATCCTCTGCCTGGAACGGGACCGCAACGGGTCGGATTGGGAGGCTGTCGCCTCATTGCCCGAGGATGCGCCGATCATCACAACCCATCCCAATTCATTGGCTTATGTTATCTACACCTCCGGTTCCACGGGCAAACCCAAGGGCGTGGCCGTGCCCCATCGGGCCGTGGCGCGACTGGTGAAAGACACCGATTTCGCCAGAATTGACCGGGACGAACGGTTCCTGGTCATGGGCTCCATCTCCTTTGACGCTTCTACCCTGGAAATCTGGGGTCCATTGCTCAACGGCGCCTTGGCCGTGGTCCATGAAGCCACGCCGGATTCCGATCAGTTGGGCCGTTTCATCGCCGAACACCAGATCAGTTTCCTGTGGATGACC
>JBNKOV010001173.1:0-837 GCA_050294955.1 Holophagae bacterium | reverse complement strand
TGCTCAACGCCGCCTTCGCCTCTGGGATGGAACCCAGCTATCCCTATGAAGCCGAGAGCTTCAGGTCATATGCGGAGATGACCTGGGGTGGCGACGCCCGCCCCTTAATAGAAGCCTTTAAGCGCTGCGAGGAATACCAGGATTTCCGCTTCAGGGTCCACGCTCTGGACATGGGAAGCGAGAGCCGAGCGCGGATTTTTTCCGAACCCTACCACCTCCAAATGGCGGTTCCCAAGGAAACCCTTGGCAACCAGGCTATGGGCTACTGCCTCGCCGTGGGAATCTTCGCCTTGACCAGGCTCTTCAGCACCACCCATGTCCCCCTGAGAGTACTCACCAACCGGCGCATTTGCAGAGGGTTGAGTTTCTACAACACCATTGGCGACTTTCACGACAGCCTGCCCGTGGTGTTTCACGGAGAGGCCATCAGCCCCGAAACCGCCAGCCAGACCTTGCGAGCCGTAGAACGAAGTTACTCCAACGGCGGGTTCAATATCAGCCGAATGGGTGAGGACCCGGAAATCTACAAGGCAGTGTTCAAATCCCCCTTTAATTTCAACTTCGTAGGCGAAATCTCGGAAGAGCATGAAAAGGGCATGTTGGCTAGCGCTGGTGTTTTCTCCTTTGTGTCCTACCCCATTTTCGCTTATCATATCGGTCATAAAATGGGGTTGATCTTTTATCATGGCATGGAGGATGAAGCCGTAGAACGCGCCGAGCATCTTTTGAAAAGTCTGTGTAATCGATACCAGTTTAACCGCCTCCCCGGGCGCGAGGATAAAGACAAAGCTTAAGGAAACTATATGAATTCAATCGAATTAATCGAACCAACCAATA
>JBNKOV010001172.1:0-838 GCA_050294955.1 Holophagae bacterium | reverse complement strand
CAGACCTTCCTCTTCTGAACGTGTAATGCTTCGCTTTTGAGTAGCAATTGATGGAGTACTTATTTATGCCCATATATCTGTATCACCATAAAAACAAAAATGACACATTCATTCAATCAGATTTTTAATTTAAAAATAATTATTACACATTAAAACAGTAATTGTACAACCACATCACTACTACAAAGAAGGTTGTCTGTAGCAGTTCTAGATTGCCATGAGATGTGGTTTCTGAACCGCTACAGATGACCCGCTGCTGATAATCATAGAACCGCTTATGATATCCATTATCAGCAGCGGTTTATAGCACTAAAACCGCTGCTGATACTCCTTCAGAACCAGAGTTTTCGGTTATAATTCACATAATCAGTTATAATTCAAAATCAGAACAAGCACATACACAATTCAGTTATAATTCACATATAGAAGCACATACATATAATTATATCACCATGTTCATGCATTATATTATGCATATAAAGTTCACTAGTTCGCATAAGTTCAACATATAATATTTACAGCAAGGTCATACTCCAAAAGTCATTGAAAACTAGCAGGAGGAGGGAGAGGCATTGGACCATCCTTGAAAAACTACTTCCTCTAAGTTCGGACATCCTTGGATCTTTGGTCCTCATCGGACATCGGCGCCACCACCATCGGCTTCCTCTTGGCCTCCTCCTCTGCCTTTTTTCTGGCCTCCTCCTTCTTCCGGGCCTCCACCTTCTTCCTTCTAGCATTGATATATCGATCCAGTGCTTGGTTGTCCTTCCTTGCCTACGCATCGGTAAATAGTAGCACACGGATGGTGGGATCCATCATTTGAGAGCTCCGTAAAACA
>JBNKOV010001171.1:0-839 GCA_050294955.1 Holophagae bacterium | reverse complement strand
TAATCACTCCAGTTTTTGTTTTGTCGGAGAGGCGGTAGCTGACTAGCTTAGGCTGCCTCTCCAATACAAATTATACCATAAGTATCTTGCATTAAATATCTTAATTCACGAAATTGTTCTTAAGTTGACGGCATTGGATTGCCCACTCGTTCTTCTTTTTCCAGTTTGACCTTAATAAAACCAGGCTCCTTGTGCTTGGGAACCATTCGTAAATTACCCAAGGCACACCTCCAATGTGACTACCGTCTAGCAAAGGTTTCTCAAGTTTGGGGGTAAGCCTATCAACGGAGAGCTAGCGGAGAGCTAGGACATCCACTTTTTCTCGGTCGGGGAATCTTCTCTCCAGTAACACTGACCGCAAGGAAACCACTTGCCTCGGCTCAGATATCGCAACACACTCAATGAATCAAGACGCTCAGGGTTCGGCCAGGTAGATTTGCCCAGGACAAAAATTGCAAGTCCTGGCATTTATTGATCCCTATCAGGACTTTTTTCCGAAATTAAGAATAGGGACCTCACCGACACCAGGCCTTCGCGGCCTCCTCTCTTGAGATCCTTCAGATTACCAACCAAAGGAGACGAGATATGAGAAAGACAGCAATCTATTTGGTTTTGAGTCTGATGCTATTCCATGGATCCCTCATCAATGCGGAGTGCATCACAGTTGATGAAAACTACTTTGCGGCGATTTCTGAGGAACTGTTTGATGAGGCAATGGATTATGTGGTAAAAAAAGATTTTGTCGCCTTAAAGAAATTATTTGACACAAATCAGATCTTCCTATTGAAGGGAGGTGTCAGTGTAGACGTCAAGACCAAAGGAATTTTTAGCGGAAAAGT
>JBNKOV010001170.1:0-851 GCA_050294955.1 Holophagae bacterium | reverse complement strand
ACTCTTGTAATTAGCTCCTGGTTATATTCCAGCCACATTAGCACCAGAATCACATTTTCTGACAGCATATCGTAGTCAAGTCAGATTTGACGTCGGTGTCAAAAATTTTGTTTTGAAGTTTTCTCGGCAGATTCAAGGATGACCACCTGTTGTGGTGTTTCAACAACATGATGGGGCGTTTATCTTGTTTCCATTGGTCTCTTCTAGAGCGTTATACATTTGACTCCCCAATTGCGTGGGGATAACCGTGAAGCCGCCTTGAACTCATTTGAATCACATGGTAAACCCACCCTTGCTTATTTTAGACCCGTAGCACCTCTTTGCCCCGACATGGCTATGCCATGCTTCAAAGACACCCGTCGTCATCCTAGCGAGTTTTCTCATGGCCCCTCATTCCTTGTAATGAAGCTAAATCACGGGGTGGTTCTGACTGGTTGATGAGCTCATCCAAATTACAACCTTGTCTTGAATTGTGCTAATTCGCCCAGGCGCCTCTTAAAACAAAAGTTGCAAGATGGAAAACATATTCCCTCATTGGAATTGGTAAAAGACCCATGTGCATCATTTGTCGGAACATATTGTGTATTACTCAAGGTACGCAATTGGAAAGAAGGGCGTTGCGCTTAGAGTCTCCTTGCTACAACAAGTCAAATCCTGGCCCTAAACTTAGCACGTCTCTAAGACCAATGATCGAAAGCCTCCCTTGTTTGTTTCAAAGCCCTGCTTGACTTTCCTAAGTAGTGTTGCATATCATTCACTCCCAACCAAGTGTACTCCTTGGTTCGCATATATCATCGAGTTATTCTTCATTCGTTCTTGTGTACCCCCTCCCTTCGTAAGTCTCGGGATGG
>JBNKOV010001169.1:0-853 GCA_050294955.1 Holophagae bacterium | reverse complement strand
GATGTTGAGTTTGACTTGTGGAATGTTGAGAGTGTTGGTCTTCCATCCGTCGTGATGTGAGGTGACCGTGGTGAGGTTCGATGCTGTGGTTTGAGCAAGGTTTGGAATGGTGGAGATGGTTTGAATCCGTCAGGTGATGTGGTTTGTCATGCTCGAATCTGCTAAGGACCGAGTCATAGGAGTAGACACCCCAGGACAACAGGTGCCGCCACGTGTCCGGTATGGAACGGCTTGCTTACTAATTAGGGATGTTGTGGGAAGTGTGCCTTGCTCAGATGAGTGGAAAATTGGCGTAGTTACTCGCCTAGGCTCACATGGTGCAAGAGGGGTCATGGTACTGTTGTTGGCATAGTTACTCGCCCAGGCCTACCACGGGAAACCTTAGCATTGCTATGGTACTGCGACTACCTTAGCTAAGCCTGGCATACGACCCATAGTAAACCTTTGTAACGACATGTAGTGATCTCTGGGTCAAGCATCAAATGAAGTGTAAGAATGGCAAAAAGGAAGTTTCTCTAGTCGCTTAGCTAGCGATGAAATCACTACTCGTGGGTACAAGGCGCTTACCTTTGCAAAGTGTACAACTGTCATGACAACCGTGCTTGCAGTTACAAGCGGTCTGGGATCCTCTTTTGACTAGATGGTATGGTTTAGATGGGAATGGAATGGTTTTGGTCTAGCCTGTGTGGAGCCGTATGATCTATAGAACCCATTTGTGGATCATACTTTGAGGTTAATTCAACATATTTGGGTAGTCTTAGCCTACAACTTTAACGTAGTAATTTTGGTGCTAATAATTGGAGAGTCAAGTATAAGTGCATTTCTGCTTATCCTTTTATTACAGTTTTATCCT
>JBNKOV010001168.1:0-858 GCA_050294955.1 Holophagae bacterium | reverse complement strand
AGTACGCTGACCAGGGCTCCTTTTAGGATGCTGTTGCGAAGATGTTCTCGGTATGTTTAGAAGATAAGTTTCAAAATTTAATTATTTTATACTTTATATGCAAATTTAATTCTGTTTTGCATGCAGGAATATTTTTGCTTGGCTGACGGAGTAAGCGAGGCCGAAGCCAGCCTTGTGTTCAACAATGTTGCACGGAAGGAGATCAAGGACGCCTTCAAGCATGTTCGCTGCATATCTGTTGCCACATACTACACATAGGTGAATTTAATTCTCTTTTGTACGCAGGTGTTGAAGTAAATATTTTTTACTTCGACATGTGAATTTAATTCTCTTTTGCATGCATGCAGGAACATTATCGCTTGGCCGACGACGTTAGTGAGGACGAAGCCAACCTCGTCTTCAATAATGCTGCATCGAAGGTGATTAAAGACGCCTTCAAGCACAACCCTTGCATATATGTTGCCTCCTACTACATGAAGGTGAATTTACTTCTCTTTTGCACGCAGGTGTTGAAGTTATTATTTTTTATTTTGACATGCAAAATGTAATTCTCTTTTGCACGCATGTGTTGAAGTGAGAGATGAAGCCCACCCAGATCCATGGGATCTATCTGACTAAGGAGCAGCACCTTCAGTGGAAAGTCGATTGGCTGGTTAAAGATTCAGATGCTTGAGATTCATTGTGCGCGTGATGGGCATCCCCCGAGTTTAGGGTCATGTCGAATAGGAAGAAAAGGAATTGGAAGAACATGTCAAGGCTACATCACTACGGTGTCGATGGACACGTCAGGAAAACTCAAAGAATGGTATAATACTCATAATCTTGTTCCATAATTATTACATACAAATTTGTTTATAA
>JBNKOV010001167.1:0-864 GCA_050294955.1 Holophagae bacterium | reverse complement strand
TAGCAGAGCCCCTGCTCCGCATGGTGGCCCTGCCCATGAAACTGGACGGGGAACGTGTCTTTATCGCCGTTGGCGTGGCCCACAGCGATCTCGACGCTTCCCTTTGGTCTTTTGTGTCCATTGCCATTCCCGTCGCATTGTTGGCCATTGCCATGATTGGGTTTGCAGGAGTCTGGTTGATCCGACGGCGCATCGTGGATCTCACCCGTCTTGGTCGGGCCTGCCGCAATTTGGAGCTGTTTTCAGGCCGAATTTCCGGCGATAGAGACCGCCAGGCCTTGACGGTCCCAGAAAGCGCGGCAGAAGAGATTCGGGTTTTGGCCGGCACGCTTCAGGAACTCATCGACCGGGTTGAAGCGCTATTGGAAACCCAGAACCGATTTGTAGCTGAGGCCGCTCACGAGTTGAGAACGCCCTTAACCTCCTTGCGCGGCGATTTAGAGCTGGCCCTGCGCCGTGAACGGAGCGCCGAGGACTACAAAGAGTTGATTGCTGAGGCCCTTACCGATGTAGATCGTTTAACCAGTCTGGCTGTAGACCTGTTGGAGGGCGCGAGGGGGCGAGACAGCCAACTGGAATTACACCCCCATGCGCTTCTCGACCTTGTGGACGAGGCGTTGGACAGACGCGCCAAACTTTTAAAACAGGCCGGTTTCTCTGTAACGGTCCATGTCCCCCATGACTTGGGCGTTAAGGTGGATTGGAGCGGGGCCGTCCGCATTCTGGAAAACCTTTTGGACAATGCAGCCAGACATAGCGGCGGCGCCAAGCTGGAAATAAAGGCCGAAACAGATGAGGAATGGACCATTCTTACCCTATGCGATGATGGGGAGGGCATTGACCCCGAATTAATGGTGAGACTAT
>JBNKOV010001166.1:0-871 GCA_050294955.1 Holophagae bacterium | reverse complement strand
GGGACTGATGCAAGCTCCATCTGTTACACCTACTACACCTATAGTAACATGTGCAGCATAGTTTTATACTCTCCACTAAATAGAAACTTCGTCTGTTTTCATTGAATAACTTTTTATTTTTACTTCGGGTAAATAATCGTATCGATTGGCTTGATAACTGGTGCGTCCGACAGATCTTGGTTCCTTCTCGAGGATGCCACAGATTTCAAAATCTTTTGAACTTCCAACTCCCCGACTCCTCGCATCTGCGTCCGGATTGCGCGGGTGGTTGAAACAGAAAGTTACCTTTTTCTCGGGAAATGAATCGTCGCCCCGTCGCCTGCTACCCACATAAAGCTGGTCGCCATTGGACTTACTGCGCTCTGTCGTTTCTCACTCTTGCCTTCTCAACTTCCATTGCCTTCATCATTCACTGCTCAATGGCTGACACCACTATTCATGCCCCCGCTGCCCCCATTGTTTCGCCGGCCAGCGCCGATGACTCGGGGCACGACTCCGGGGTGGAAAGCACTGTGATGGCTGCTTCTTCTTCTCCAACTCGTGGTGCCACAAGAATGGTGGCGGGGGAGATTCCCGAACTCACCGACTTCTTCAAAAAGACGACCGTGACCGAAGACGACCGCCGGGCGTACCATGACCGTGGATGGCTGACCGGTAACTTGGTTTCTTTCATCCCTGAGGTAGATGTCCCTACCATCGATGGCTCTACCATTCTCTACTTCGAATCTCAACTGGCTGTTGGGCTAGGACTTCCTCCCAGCAAATTCTTATTTAGCATCATGAACTACTTGGGATGCTCGCTCGTTCATCTCAACGCCAACATTGTTTCTGCACTTAGTAGCTTTGTAATGCTGTGTGAGTGCTGGCTCAG
>JBNKOV010001165.1:0-875 GCA_050294955.1 Holophagae bacterium | reverse complement strand
AATCTGAAATTTGGGCTTTACGGCCAAGAAATACGGAGTTTTCGGTGAGTTTTTGCCACAAACTGGCATTTTTTTGAGTAAAACCGAATTCTTATCCCTTTGAATTTTGAACCAAAATTTGAAAAAATTTAAAACCCGTAAAACATATATACATGCTCGTTATGTGTATCCGATTCAGAATACGGGCTTTATGACCAAAAAATATGGTGTTTCAGCCAGTTTTTGCTGCAAACTGTCATTTTCGGTAAAACCGAAGGCTAATCTCTTTGGATTTTGAGCCGGAATTTGATTTTTTTAAAACCCATAAAAACTTATATACAGGACCATTATGTATAACTGATAAGCAATATGGGGATCAAGACCAAGAAATACTGAGTTTTGGTCTGTTTTTGCCCCAGAATGCCCATTTTTGCTAAAACCATAGCCTAACACCGACGGATTTTGAGCAAAAATTTGAGTTTTTTCAAAACCTGTAACAACTCACAGAAGGGACCAATACATATAACCGATTTGCAATCTGGGGATCACGACCAAGAATTACATCACATTTGGACCAGAAGGTCCCGATCAGGCGGCACAAGGTGGCCAAGACTCTGGTAGACAACTCTGTTTCTGGATGATCTTCAGACCCGAACAAGATATCTGTTTCGGACCACTTCATTCTTCTTCCCAACTCGATGCGCTGAGCCAGACTAATCTCCCTTTCAAGCTTCTTTCCCTGATCCTTTGAGGAGATGGACATGCTGCCCCTGAAGATCACATTGACCTCATCGAGCAGATCGACATTATTGGGATCGGCCCAACGATGGTCTCCTCGTCGTGGTTCCCACATCGTCGGCTTCCCTGCATCTTCTTGCAATCCAAAACAGTTCTAC
>JBNKOV010001164.1:0-883 GCA_050294955.1 Holophagae bacterium | reverse complement strand
ATGTAATAGTAATTTGTGATATTTTAGTAGTTGTGATCTATATTGTAATATTGTATCATCACTTTGATACATTAAGGTTGTGACAGAACCACCTCGAAAGGGGGTCTGTCGCCAAGATCAACTTGAGCAATTCTCGGTGAAGCGAGAACACAATCAACACACATAAGTACAATACCATATATTGAAGTCCAAGTATAAGTTATTACAACTTAGGTTTATGTTTTATGTTTTACAAAAGGTTGAAGCCCAAAATACGATTCAAAAGATAGCTCAGAGTTTGCGGAGGTGGTTTCTCCCACGTTCAGAACATTCTCTTCACCCTAGAAGAGAATGCCATCCATCAGCACTCTAAGCCTGAGGATCCTAGTATGGAGCCCAACCCTCATCGGATTGCACTTGCCATTGATAAACCTCACCGGCATCACTAGAAAGAGGAAGCAGTTCCTCACCTGCACACAGAAGACAACAAGAGCAAAGCTTGAGCGACTACGCTTAGCAAGACTTATCCGTCGCGACCTGAAGGCCACAAATTCTAGACATGCAAGGCTTCAAGTGAAAAAACAGACTCCAGCCTACTAGCACCTACTACTAATCACTTTTAATCAAGATTAGCCAAACTAGGTTGATAAACATTAATAATAAAAGATTAGCAACCTATGCTAAACATGCATGGTAACTCAATCAACCATTTTTAGCATCAACATTTTCGACTACCAAGTAGTCATAATTAACATAACCCTAAACTCATAATGGCCCACATGGGTTTGAAATGCAATTTTGAAGCAATCAGCTGGATTCATAGGGATTTGATGAAAGCCTGCACAAAGATCCAAACTAGAGAACCAACTTGCTTGACTCAACTCACCCAAAAACAAATCAATTA
>JBNKOV010001163.1:0-883 GCA_050294955.1 Holophagae bacterium | reverse complement strand
AGATACAAAATTGTGAAGTTGGATTCAAAATTCAAGAGCAATGTAGGCTAGCATGGTTTTCATCAAGATAAGTCACATTAACAGAGTTTTATATTGTAGCATATGGTGATCATGGACAAAATAAAGTAAAGTCATGGGTAACAAGAAAATACTTCAAAAATTAAAAATTTGAGAAGTTTTAAATTATTACCATAACTTACCGACCATAACAGCAAGACCAAGTATCACCACATACTTTGTAGAGTTGTGAGGGCCACATAGGAATTTGACCAGGGCCGGTAGGCCACAAGACATGGCCGGCTGGCCATGAGGTTTGGCCGGGCGGACACCTAAGTGCACCAATTTCCCTCTGCTTTTTGGCATTGCTTTGTTTCTTCCCCTGCATCACAGTGTTAGTGAAGATTTTCTCACTTGGTGCTCAAAAGCACACCAAGTGAGATATAAAAATTTGCTTCCAACTTTCAATTTTGTAGAATAAAGAATAAAGAGCCACTTTTATTATTTTGGAATAAAAAGGGAAAAATTACAACTACTAAGGCCTAATGCCTCAAATTATTTCCAAACTTCTCTAAGCTACCCTATGGAGATGGAGCATTGTAGAGCGATGGGTCACCTAAAGCCTTGGTGAAGCGCTTCAACTTGCTCGTGGTGGCTTTGTGAAGCACAACGAAGTCATCCTATTGGTCATAGACCGCTAGGTGCAACTTGGCGACTTGCTCCTCCAAAGCCATGATTTTCTGCTTTAGGGACGCCACGACCTCATCGGAGAGCTCCTCCTTCTACTCCTCCATGTCATTCTCGGTGAACTCCATCGTTCCGGGTGGACCGTGGATCTTTGGAGTTGGAGGACGTCACTGCACCCTCGGTGTCCGGTTTGATGAGG
>JBNKOV010001162.1:0-887 GCA_050294955.1 Holophagae bacterium | reverse complement strand
CATGGGCTGCCACATATCGAAGTAACTGGCGTCTGTGGCGGCTGTGAGCGCGTCCCATCCACCCAATTTAACCAGACCGACGACCGTAACCAGTATGGCTCCTCCAATGAGTACAATGGTTTGAAGCATTTCGGTATACAGAACGGCTCGCAGGCCGCCCAAAACCGTGTAGGCGCCTGTTGCAGCGACAATAATCAAAGCGCCTGTCCAGAAATCACCGCCCAGCAGGACCTCGTAAACGATGCCGCCCGCATAGAGTGTGACCGAGATTTTGGTCAGCACATAACCTACAATGGAAATAACGGCTAAATACCACCTGGCCGCTGGCGAATAGCGTTGCTCCAAAAATTCAGGCATGGTGTAGACGCCGCTTTTGAGATAAAACGGCACGAATAGCCAGCCTAAAATAAGAAGAATCAGTGAGGCAAGCACTTCGAACTGACCAACAGCCACGCCGCTGTCAAAACCGGTTCCGGCCAGGCCCACCAGGTGTTCCGATCCAATATTGGAAGCGAATAGGGCTGTTCCCACAACGAACCAACCAACATTTCGACCAGCGAGAAAGTAACCCGCCGAGGAATCGTGGGTCTCTTTTTTCCTTCCGGCCACCCACCAGGCTACAACAAATATAGCGAGAAAATAAAGGGCGATTAGCACCCAATCAAGCGTTGCAAGCGTATTCATTTCGGCTCCTTCATCCATTTAACGGTTATTGTTTACGGTCCCCGCTGTGTGTTTGAGAACAAAGCGTTTCTCACTCAAATCATGTGAGTTGGGGCCTACAAAGACCGCGAATTCCCCGGGCTCAGCCTGCCATCGGTTCTCCCGTGTATAAAAGGCCAGCGATTCTGCATTGAGCTCAAAAGCAACCTTCTGTGAGGCTCCTG
>JBNKOV010001161.1:0-889 GCA_050294955.1 Holophagae bacterium | reverse complement strand
GCCGGGGTAACCGAGACAACAATCTGATGTCGAGAAACTCCAGCTGGGTTAACAAGGTTGGCAACACGAAGCAGAAAACAGGAGGTTCCAGTCAGGTTGTTAACATGGAAAGCTGGGTCACAGAAAATTCAGCTAACATGGAAAGCCAGGTTGCAAAAAATTCGGCTACTATGGAAAGCTGGGGTACGGAGAATTCGGCTAACACGGAGAGCCGAGTTACAGAAAATTTGGTTAATGAGGAAAGCCGGGTTATCCAACAATCCAATAATATGAAACACCAGGATGGGCAAGACTCAGAGAGCAAGAACCCGGAAGTAAGGAAACACGCTACTCTGAGCCGAAGGTCGGCTCCACAGTGGTGCCCAAGAGGTATTACCAAGACACAAAGGTGTAGATTATAGAAGATGCATCAAAAGGAGTTGGTGGAGAAGGAGGAGGAACAACAGGACTATTGGTTTAACCGCTTATGACCCATGACCAAGGTGAAGCAAACATGTTAGGAAAAATGGTTAGCCAAAGAGGAGAATGGCAGTAGTGGCGATAGCAGCAGCAAGGAGGAGGTTAAAGTTACCTCAGATAAGGGTGCAAGCAACCCAGAATCATGTAACGGCAACTCAGGATCGGGTAACGGCAACCCGGGATCAGGTAGTGGCAACCCGGGCGAGGAGGAAGATCGGCGAGAGGAGCAACCAACCCAGCTGGACATCAACATGGTGTTCACACTGTCGGCCGAGTTCTAGGGTGTTGAGGAGGATGTCTCTCATATGTGTCTTAGCCCCAAGGAGGTCATATTTGAGAAGCCCGAAGAGTCAAGCCAACACTTGAAGCCGTTGTACGTTTGGGGTCATATCGACGGAAAGCCGATCTCTAGGATGCTCATCGACGGTGG
>JBNKOV010001160.1:0-895 GCA_050294955.1 Holophagae bacterium | reverse complement strand
GCCGGCCGTCTTCAATGTCGTTAAAGACATTAACACCGGCGTTAACCGCCCCGGCCACCTCTCCCCGGCGCTCCCCCGACCCCTATAAAGGGCGAGCAATCTCTCCGAGCTTCACCGCACCTCTCCCCGCTCTCATTTCCCTCTCTTCGAGCTCTAGCCTCTCTCTCACCGAGCGCCGACACCACCGAGCCTTCCCCGCCGTCGCCCGTCTTCCTCGACGCCGCTCGAGCCCTGGTGAGGCCCTAGACGAGCTCCCCGTAGTCCCCTCTCCGTTTTGCGGCCCCGCCGGCGAGCTTCGGCGCACCGTAGCGGCCAGAGGCCGAGCTCCGGTGAGCACGCCGCCGTGCCCAATGTCCGCGCCGGCGTCGGTCCACGGTGGACCGAGCACACCCGACCGGTCCACGAATTTATCCGGTGGAAAATAATTCCCGGCCGAAAATTCTCTAACATTTTTGCAAAGAGGTCCCTGGACTTTTGAGAAATCAACCCACAGCCCAGATTTTGCCGATTTTGCACTCAGACCCCTCGGGTTTTCCAAAATTAACCCGCGGTCCGCGAATTTTTCAGTTCGGTCCGAAATTCGAAAAATATTTACAAAAAGGTCCCTAGCCTCAGAAAAATCCACAAAAATAGCTCCAAAACTCCAAAAATTCATATCTTTTCAACCACAACTCCAAATCCAGTGATTCTTGTGCCAAAATTCTTAGAATCACTTCCTCTTTCTTTCTATGTATTCATATAACACATGTTTGTTGCATTTTATTGATTGATTGCTTGTGTTTACTTCACGGTAGGTAACGTTGTGCTGGAGCCATTTTTCAAGGACTTCCAGGACCAAGCCTTCGAGGAGTCCCCGTTCTTCTTTGCAGAGCAGCAAGGCAAGTGCCCTTGACCA
>JBNKOV010001159.1:0-907 GCA_050294955.1 Holophagae bacterium | reverse complement strand
AATCGTCTCTTTTTCATAGAGATCGGTGTTGTACTCGAACACTGCCCAGTACTCATCGCCCAAGGGCAGGATTTGCAAGGTAACGTCGAATTGAGACGCGCCGCCGTGAAGGGGAATGCGCTCCCATTGCAGATCGGTGAACGCCAGGTCCCGCTCCACCGAAGTCTGGAACATAAACGAAATTTGAATCAGCGGGTTGCGGGTCAAATCCCGTTCAGGCTGCAGGGCCTCCACGATCTTGTCGAAGGTGAGTTCCTGGTGCTCAAACGACTGCAACGTGGTCTCGCGAACCTGATTGAGCAGCGACCGGAAAGAAGCCCCGTCGCCGCCAGCCTGACCGATAGGCGCTCTCAAAATAAGCGTGTTCACAAAGAACCCGATCAAGCCCTCCAACTCCTCGCGAGTCCTATTGGCCACGGGCGTGCCCAAAAGGAAGTCCTCCATGCCGGTGTAACGATTGATAAGCGCCTGGAACGCGGCCAGATACAACATAAAGGGCGTGGCCTCTTCCGCCGTGCAGAACGCCTTCAGCTTCTCAGCCAACTCGGGCCTCACCACCACCCCATGGGCGTCGCCCTTGTAGGTGGGCGCGTTTGGCCTGGGTCTGTCCGTGGGCAGCTCCAGGATATGGGGCGCGCCAGCAAGCGCCTCCTTCCAGTAGGCCAGCTCCCGCGCCATGCCCGGACCTTCCAACCATTTGGCGTGCCAGTGGGCGTAATCGGGATACTGAATGGGCAGCGGCGCCAGGGTTGGCGCAACACCATCAACCAGAGCATGGGAACCTTCTTCACCGGCGGCGCCCAGGGAGATTTCGTAGACAGCCTGCTGGCGGCGACAACCAGCCGTGCCGCGGTCTGGGACCGGGTCATGAGCGTCTCCCTGGCGGAGTTGGATCCGTGGGAAGACC
>JBNKOV010001158.1:0-944 GCA_050294955.1 Holophagae bacterium | reverse complement strand
GTAAGTTCCGTGAGGAACCGAACAAAATCTCGAACCTTTTGACGATCTGTTGGTTGGCCCTGTAAACCGGGCGCAACGTCTTGAAAGGCCTCTCCCAGGTTTAGGAAAACATCAGCGATCTCAAAGAACTGAGAAAACTTTTCCAGCCAGAGGTAGCCGGGGAATTGGTTCGACCGCTTTCGACCCACGGTATAGGTCCCGCCTTCAAGCCTGGCGTTTTCGGGGATGGGATGAGAACCAATAAAGGGGAAGCCAGACTCCGTTTCCCATTGTCCATACCTGGGATAATATCTCATCACGTTGTATATCCATTTAAAGGAATCGCTCCCTTCGGGGTACATATTGGCCGCAATCTCATAAGCGGAATAGGGTTCCTGATCGTCTTCCGCCCAGAATTGTTCCCTAGCGTAATATATGGTTAAAAGAGAAATTAGATGCCACTGCTCGGATAATCTCATATTGGGGTTGTTGCATCCAAAATCATGTTGAATTTGCTTGTTATTTCCCAAAACCGCGAAAATCTCCTTTACGTTACTTTACCCTGGGCGTGCCAGGTCTGCAACAATTTTGATTCGCAACAGGCCACTTTTTACATATTTTCCAGTTGAAGCGGGGCTAAAAAAACATTTCGTGTAAATAGCGGAGTCTGTTTGCATTGTGTCGTATTACTCACACAATTCCATCTAATTTCATAACGTCGCCAATTTCAGTAAAACTCCGCATTGTTAAGTCATGCCTTGAGTCGAGGTAATTTTTCGCGCAGAAGCATGCACTGACAGAGGCCACTGCAAATATAGACTTTAGCTTAAGCGTGTAAATAACCCTTAGATCAATGGAACGTTTTTGGGTAATAAAAGATCGCAATTTCTGGCATCTCTTCCCGCGGTAGGGGATATTGAAAACGCGAAAAGAAAGTCACCTCCCCGGGGTCTCAACACCCCAAA
>JBNKOV010001157.1:0-947 GCA_050294955.1 Holophagae bacterium | reverse complement strand
AGAGATGGAAGACCAACATCATATAAGAAGGAAGAATTGTACGATGACTAATGACTGCAGGGCTAAGCAAATCTACTAACCATAAACCCAATCCTATAGGTATACAAGGTATAGGTAATCCAATTAATGCATGCAAATGTGTAACTAGAGGGAGAAAGCATATAGGATCAATATGGTCAAGGAACACTTGCCTTGATTCCCCGCTAGCTGCTACTCAAATTCTACTTCCTGAAAGTCCTGAAGATTTCTGAAGTTCGCAACATCTAAATAATAACGATCGGAAACAAGCAATACAAAGAATAAATAAAACAGTATACCAAACAGTACCTAAATACTAAACAAACAGTACTAAAATATTCTACTCGTCACCACAAACACGTGAGCGTAAGAATCAACTAAATCGGAGATACGGTTTGAAAGTTATAAAGGTTTTAAGTTAATAGATTAAATAGGTAATTAATAAACCGAATTAATTAAGAAAATGACCTAATTGTAATTATAAAAAAATTAAACAGTGACCTAAATATAAAATTATAGGGACTAAAATATAATTTTGGAGAAGTTTAAGGGTGTTTTTGCAAAAATACGACGTTATGTGATTTTCTAGATTTTTTGGAATTATTTTACTAAAGAAAAAATATCAGGAAAATATTTAACTAAAACTCAGGGGCCTAACTGCAAATATACCAGAAAAAGAATTAACCCGCTATTTATTTTCTAAAGAGAAAAGCCATGGACCGGGTCTACAGCACTATGGACCAACTTCATGGGCGCGGTCCATGGGGACGCGGTACACTCTAGTCGTCGGTCCATAGATCAGCGGCTGAGATTTAATGAAAACGAAGGGGTATCTTTATTCTAATCGTGACCGCACGCGGTAAATTGAGCGGCTGAGATTAGATTAGGGAGGGGTAGCAGCGGCTCCGCCGGCTGAGTGGTGGCACTCT
>JBNKOV010001156.1:0-960 GCA_050294955.1 Holophagae bacterium | reverse complement strand
CCTCGTTGGCATCACCAGAAAGATGAAGCAGCCCCTCGCCTACACACAGGAGTGAAGAAGAGCAAAGTGTGAGTGAATACGCTCAGCAAGACTTATACATGGTGATCAAAAGACCACCACTAGACATGCAATGACTTTAAGCAAGGCTAAAGGACTCATAAGCGTACTAGCACCTATTAAGCATCTTTAAGCATGTTATTAGCCAACTAAAGTGGATTAACATGGGATGATTTGCATCCTAATTGAAGCTTGCAAAGGTATCCAAGCAATATTGATTAACATAAGCCATGACTACAAAGTAGTCATCAATCCATATAGTTATCATCACAATATTATGAAGTTGATAATTCTATGTTTAGATGCGGCAAACAAGCCATCACCCATGTTCAAGGGTGTCACAGAGATTCGAATCAATAGTCAACCTTGCAAGGGTACAAACCTGACAAGACGACCCACGCGGGCCAGAAGGGCACCACGAGTGGCAATAGTTCACGTTGTGGTCATAGAGTCAGGCCGGGTCCTACCTCGTTCTAGTGCCGTCTTCCATGTGTATGCCTCGACGGACACACCGTGGGTGGCCCGACACTATCCCGTATAACATCCATAAGGAGGTAGGGTATCGTCCAACTCGGCGACACGCGAAGCTACTCAGTTTGGGGATTCCATATGTCCCGTATGCACCAGTACATTTTAAATGCTTGTTCATTTGGACCCAACCGACACAGGACTTAAACGACACAGGCGGGGGCTACCACCTTGGAGCTCTGAATATCAGATCAGACCACTCCCCTTCCTTCCCATCTAGTATTCTCCATTTTCCCCTAATTGCCCTGCCCGATCTCCATTTATGCCATTCTATCAACTATTCAAGTTCTCAACATTCCACTTCACGAACCAGGGTATAAAAGCCCTAAATCTCACGAGTGGAGTCTGCCACTCGACTTCTACCGGAATTCTATC
>JBNKOV010001155.1:0-961 GCA_050294955.1 Holophagae bacterium | reverse complement strand
CATGAGGATCATGACTGAAGCGATCGCGAGTTGCATCATCTTCTCGTTCAGATCAACCGCAATCTGAGCGCCAACCAGCGCGCCCAGCATGGCTGGAATGAGAAGGCGACTTCCTTGCTTAATGTCCAGAATGCCCTGTTGATGGAAGCTCTTTGCAGCCACGAGGTTCTGAGCCAGAATGGCGACCCGGTTGGTGCCGTTGGCGACGCCTGCGGGGAGGCCCATGAAAATGAGGATGGGCAAGGTAATCAACGACCCGCTTCCCGCGATGGTATTAATGAAGCCGCAAGCCAACCCGGCAAGAATAACCAGTGGATAAAACATGAGTTCCATGCGGCCCTCCTGAATCTATGAGCCTAGGGTGTCTAGAAATCGATCTGGGAAATAGCCCAGCGCGCCAAGTTCTTCAATAAGCGCCAAAAGCGGCAAACCTACAATGGCGTTTACATCGGGCGTTTCGATTTTTTCCATGAGGAAAATTCCACAACTTTCATACTTGTAACCCCCTACACAATCCTGACTACGGTCTCTGACCACCATTTCCCGCAGCCATGTTGGGGAGAGATTGGGATGAAAGGTGAGCTTGGCGGTTACCAGACGCGTTATATTCAGGCCTGTTTTGGGTTGAAGGAGATGAAAAGCAGTGTGCAGACTATGAGTCTTGCCGCTCAGTTCCAACAATTGTTGAACTGCCTTTTCCGTGGTTTCGGGTTTTGTGAAGATTTTGGGTCCAAGCGCCAGTACCTGATCGGCGCCCAATATCAGGTGGTCGGGGTAAATGTCGGCAAGGGATTGGGCCTTGCCGCGAGCCAACTCCCGGGCTGCTGTCTGTGGATCTGCGCCTTGGTGGATATGTTCCTCAAATGGCGGCGCTTCGCACTCATAGGGCAAATTCAAAACATCGAACAAGGCTCGTTTGTATTTAGACGTGGTGGCCAGGAGAAGGGGCGCGTTCATGGCA
>JBNKOV010001154.1:0-963 GCA_050294955.1 Holophagae bacterium | reverse complement strand
CCCAGCCCAGCAGGCCTCACTGGGCGCGCGGCCTGCGCGGCCCAGCCGTCTGGCGCTGTGGCCCCGCAGATTCATGGGCACGCATCACATAGCGGATCCAAACTTGACCCGATAATGTCAGATCCGACCCGATAGGAGATTAACCCGACCCAAACCCGTTATCATACCCGTTAAGCCGTTCGTTGAAAACAGCGTTTATCCCGTTTCCGATTTCTTTTAAATCTTCGTGAGATAGAGTTCGATCCAAACTAGGAAAGTGTTAGAGTCCTTGCCGACTACGATCCTATCTAAAAACCCCTATATATAGCGCTGCATATAGTGCGAATTTTCGGCCGCAAGTCAAGAACCCACCGAACCCTAGGTAGCCACCAAATTTGAGTTTTCCACCGTCAATCGGAGCAATTGGTCGGTCGAGAAGCTAGAAGGGAGCTCGAGGAAGCCTTGGCGCACGTCCTTGGAGCCGAAGCTTCACTGGAGGCCGCCCTCACCATCGACAAGCACCGGCCGAGCCACCTCACCATTGCTGGGCTTCGTTGTCGCTCTCCGCCGATTAAGGTTAGCATAAACACGTTCCCCTCGTCGCTGTGATCCCGTAGGAGCAAACCTCATCGAAAACCGACCACCGTGGCAAGAGAAAACTTGAATTCCGGTGAGCCGCCGTGCTCAGCCATGATGCACCACCGTGAGTGCAAGCCGCCCCCGCCCGCGGTCGGAGCCAACCAGCTCAGCCTTCGGATCGGCGATGAACAGCCGAGATTAGAAGCCGAGATACCGATTCGATTGGTTTAATCTGAGCCATCGATCCGGTAGCCAACGACCAGCGTTTAATGAAGCCTGTAGACCCGTGAGCCGACGCCGATGGACCCGGTCCACAGTCCCGTTGACATATTCTACGGCTTTCTCTTAAGGAAAATAAATCTGTAAATCCTGAAAATCACCGGCACTTCAGAATTTTGCAAAAAC
>JBNKOV010001153.1:0-969 GCA_050294955.1 Holophagae bacterium | reverse complement strand
GGGCTAAAGATGGACAATTTAAAGGAGTTGAGGATCAAATCAGTGCCAATATGGTGCACCAGCCACAATCACATGGCAAGGGCAAGGATAAAAAGAATAAGAATAATAACAAGGCAAAGCAAAATACTAACTTTAAGAAGAAGAAGGATGAGGGTTGTGTGGCAGAACCACCTCAAAATTGGGGGATTCATCACCTCAAGATCGATCGGGGGGATTCTCGACAAAGTGAGAATGCATGCAAACACACATACGAAGCATTCAAAATCATAATTTCATTGAAAATTAAGTTATTACACTTTAGTTTAAAGATTACAAGGATGAGAAGCTGAAGGTGCTTCAAAAGATAGAACATGTTTGCGGAAGCGTTTCACTCGATGATCAAGGGCATTCACCTCGCCCTAGAGGTGAAGACCTTCCTTAGCAACTCTACACCTGCAACAAGTCCCAGTACGGAGTCCAGCCCTCAGAAGTCTGGACATCCCACTGATTACCATCATCGGCATCGTCAAAAGAGGGGGAGAGAAAGAAACCTGCACACAAAAAGTTACAAAGCAAAGCTTGAGCAACTACGCTCAGCAAAACTGGCCTGTCGTGGCCAAGCGGCCAGACTTCTAGACATGCAAATGCTTCAAGTAGTAAAGAATACATAAGTCTACAACAACTAGCTTTAGATATTTTTAATCATGATATTAGCCAAGTTTAAGTAATTAGCATCATAGGTGGGCAACCTATACTAAACATGCAATTATGATCAAACAATTTTGGTATTAATCAACTCTTCGACTACCAAGTAGTCGACATTCATCTCATGACATAAGTATAACATTATGAAAGTAGAGTTACTATGTTTAGATGCGGCAAGCAAGCCATCACCCATTTTTGAGGGTGTCATGGAGATTCGAATCAATAATACACCTTGCAAGAGGAATAACCTGACAAGACAACACATGTGAGCCATGAAGGCACCAC
>JBNKOV010001152.1:0-973 GCA_050294955.1 Holophagae bacterium | reverse complement strand
GGTCTTTCATTTCTCGTGTTGTGGGTGCAGACGATTTTTTTCAAGGCCAATAGAATTATTTTTACTATCTGGGTTTGCTAGACTTTCTTGATTGAGTATGGCTCAATTCCCCAACGCCTTTTAAAGGATTTCGTCTAAATACCCGGTGATCAACTAGTGTTTTTTTCCAGAAAATCGTTGTTCCTAGGGTTGATTCAGCTGCTGGAACACACTTAATCTATCGGATACCTGCCAGTGGCCACAAATGCGTTGCTCATCAAAGAAGTACAATGTGAATCCTGACATGTTAATGGTCCGACCCGTTGCTGGAAATCCAGGCATATCTCCCGTATGAGTTCCAGACCAAAGCCAGCAAACCGCCAATCGATTGTCTTCTCCCGTCATTTTCTGAATCACAAATTCCTGGTCTGGAAACGGGGCGCGTGATACACGCAGCCGTTCTTTGAACTCTCCGGGGTTTAGGGTCTTACCGTGCCATGGGTCGCCTGGATCATGATGGATGGTGTAGGTATCCGCGAGGAAATCATCGACCGCAGCCTCATTTCCCTGGTTCCAAACTTGGACAAAAAATCGACTCAAAATTTCTTTGTGATCCTGAACCATATGGTCTCCCTTCTCCAAATTTGGAGTGTGTTATCCTAGCATAATATTTCAAGGCTTTGAACGTCTTTTAACTGAGTATAATACCAGCCTTGGGTTTGGGTTTTAAGGGATCTGTTGACCTCCGGTTCATTTGGCGAGAAAATGCTTTGGGCAGTTAGCCCGGAACTTTTTTAATGAGCAACTCCATGACATCATTTTTTTCTCCGTCACAAATTCTCTATCAAGATACGCGAGCACAACTTTTAACCCTGATGGACGGAAGATTGTTGCTCCGCCACAAGGGCGGTTTCTCCTTTTTGAATGGTCTTAGGGAAGGTGATGTACGAGAGCTGTTGAATCTGGTGGACGGATATCGAACCCTTGCTGAAAT
>JBNKOV010001151.1:0-978 GCA_050294955.1 Holophagae bacterium | reverse complement strand
TCATCCAGCTCCTATGGACCATTCTCCATCCTTGGCGGGCACTCCTCGTAGTCCCTCATGGTCATGCTGAAGAGGCAGGGCTATGGCAGCTGAGGCTCTACATCTGCCAGAATTACCTCATTCGCCACAGGGGCCTCTTGCTCAAAAACCATCTCCACAAGGGCTTCTTCTTCGATGATCTCCTCAGGCGCGGCAGCAGGTGGCGCAGGTGTAGGGGGTGGCGCAGCAATAGCAGGGGGTGCGGCGGCATCTCCTCCATCATCATCGTCCTCATCGTCGTCATTCTCTCCTATGTGGTTGAGTCCATACGCTTTGGCCATCTCCATGATCAGCTCATCACGGGACTAGATCATTCCTTCCAGGGTGGTCTTCTCCTCCTTCAGCTTCTGAGCGTCTTCCCTCAACCTCTTGCACAGGGCGTCCAACTCTATGATCTTCTGGCTCGACTCCTCTTCGTTGTGACAGAACCACCTCAGAAATGAGGGGTTTGTCTCCCAAGATCATATCGGGGGATTCTCGATGAAGCGAGAATACACAAACACAACACATATAAGCATACAATACCATATGAAGTTCAAGTTAAAGTTATTACATATTAAGTGCCATGTATTAGAGTTTACAAAAGTTGAAGTTCCAAAACATGCTTCAAAAGATAAATCAGAGTTTTGCGGAAGCATTCATCTCTCACGATAAGCACACACTCTTCGCCCTAGAAGAGAGTGGACCTCCTCGGACGACCTACACCTGTGAGTCCCAGTAGGGAACCCAGCCCTCATCGGTCTGGATCTCCCACTGACAGCCCTCATCGCATCGCCGGAAGAAGGAGGAAGATCCTCACCTGCACACAAACAAATAAAAATAGCAAGAGCAAAAGCTTGAGCGACTATGCTCAACAAGACTTATCCATCGCAACCCACATGCCACAAATTCTAGAGATTGGAAGGCTTCAAAGTGGTACAGACTCATGCCTACTTACAA
>JBNKOV010001150.1:0-984 GCA_050294955.1 Holophagae bacterium | reverse complement strand
CTCATATTTGATGCTCCCTCCCCCATGCAGATCCTGGTTGCCAGCTGCATCTTGAAGCTAGCCAGAATTTGACAGTCATATTGTCAGGATAAGCAACATACACATAAGGAAACATATATATAGCCAAATAAAAATCACATATTCAATTATATTTACCAATCAAATAATACATAAAGTATTTATCATTTCGACCATAAATCCTATGTATCAATTAACTATTACATAAACAATAATTGTCATCTAACTCAAAGCCTAAAGTTTGAAATGAAATTCTCCATTTGGACTAATGACTTCTGATACGATGAACGCCGAAAGCCTCTCTCTAATATGCTCGAGGCTAGAACCTACTGCATCCTGCCACGATAAAATGAGAAGTATGTATTAGCAAAAGATGAATATCCATATTTAAACATAAACATCCACAATAAAGAAAAATAAATGCACTTACACTTATACCGCAATTCGGCTACGCTCCAAATGCAACTATGTTTATGCTGACAAGGAAGTCGCATGTGTTGCCTAGAGCTTCTTGTTGGACACAGAATGTAGTATGATATTTAAGCTTTTGGCGTCCGCCTTGTGGGTGTCCTCCTAGCACCTTAACCACGTACGTGTCAAAAGCCCTAAACAAGCACATTCGTATGTTAATAAAAAAATATTGTGCAATAAGGTAACGATCAAAAAACACCCACAGACTGACAGCGCAAGACATTTTTTCCAAATTCTGCCTGATTTCATGATACAATGCCCAGCATGAATCATTGCCGCGAGGCAGTCTCGTGTCAATCGAATCTGAATGCGTCCGAAAAGACGACCTTTGAAACCTATAAAATAGAGTTTCTTGGGACATCTTTACCCCTGAACGGCCCCAACCCCACAGAGGGCGCCCGCAGCATGAAACATTCCTGTTGCGGGGTGGCGTAAGAGATCGTAGGTTTTGTAAATCTTAGCTGATTAAAATGGCCTCTCATCATGAGAGTCTCA
>JBNKOV010001149.1:0-1004 GCA_050294955.1 Holophagae bacterium | reverse complement strand
AAATGGGCGTCCAGCGACTCGAAAATGGACTCCAGCTTCTCATCGAAAAGCACATTGCCCTTCAACCGGTCCATGAGCTTTTGGGTCTTCTCGCCGGAACAATGGCCCAGACGCATTTGCAGATGATGGGGACCCGTCTTCAAAATCTGGGAATGGCCCTTCAGCAGTTGTTTCTTGAGATCGGCCTTAGACTTCACATACAGGCCCAGGCGAAACGGAAAAGCGTACCGGCCAACGGCCAGGGTCTTGCAGATATCGGAAAGCGAGGCCGCCTCGAATTCCGGACTCTCCAAATAAGCGCGCCATTTTTCCAATGACCCCTTCAAAGCCTCTTCCGTCTTCGCCGAGAGCAGGAAGAGCTGACCCCGATCACCATCCAGAGAGGAGGGCGGGTTCTCCGTAGACTCCAGCACCAGATGGGCGTTGGCCCCGCCAAACCCGAAGGAGCTGACCCCAGCCCGCAACGGCAGACCTTCCCTACGGGCCGGCCAGTCGCTGGACTCCAACGCCACCACAAAGGGCGATTCCTTCAGGGGCAGAATGGGGTTGAGCGTTTTAATATTGAGCGTGGGCGGAATCTGGCGATTGCGCATCATGAGCAGCACCTTAATCACGCCAGCAATGCCCGCAGCCGCTTCCAGGTGACCCACATTGGTTTTCACCGAGCCAATTTTACAGAAGAACTGATCGCTGGTGAAATCCTCAAAGGCCTGGTTCAAGGCTTCCAATTCAATGGGATCGCCCAGGGAGGTGCCCGTGCCGTGGGCTTCCGTGTAGGTGGTGGTCTCCGGAGTGAGACGGGCGTCTTTATAGGCCGCCTGGATCACGTCTTTCTGGGCCTTGACCGAAGGGGCCGTAATGGAGAGGGAGCGACCGCAATGGTTGACCGCAGAACCCTTGATAATGCCATAAATATGGTTGCGATCTTTCCTGGCCAGGTGCAATGGCTGGAGCAACATCACCGCCACGCCTTCGCCGGGCACATAACCGTCTGCGTCTTTGTC
>JBNKOV010001148.1:0-1009 GCA_050294955.1 Holophagae bacterium | reverse complement strand
AAGAGGCGAGCGTCTTTATAGACAAAACGGTTGATATCCCCACCATCGGACCTGGTCTCATGGGTGAAGTGAAGATCTTTATTTAAGCCCAGAAGATTGGTGTCCCCTGCGCTAATTCGAAATTTGTTAATTCCGCCTTTTCGACTTGCGCTGAAACTCAAGCGCAGGGTAAATCGATCAACCGTAACAACCTTCAAGCGAACGCGCCTCTGTTCCTTATCATAGGTCTTTTGAATATAGGCATCGCTAAAAATTTTCAAGGCGCGCAGATTCCGCTCTGTCTCAGCAACGAGATCCTCGTCAAGACAATCCCCCTCCCGGAAAAGGCATTCCTCTCGAATCGCCTTCTGTCGCGTGGACCGGTGAAGGGCTTGAGCTAAACGATGGATTTTCCTGGGATTTTCCAGATCCTCAAAAACATCATAGGATTGAATCTCGATGTGTTCAATAATATAGCAGGGCTCCTCTTCCAGCCTCGCCAAGGCTGGGAAGAAAGCAAACAGCAAAAAAATTCCAGATGCCAATTTCCACGCCCCTTGCGTCATACATCCCCCGGTTTTACTGAGGTTTCCACTTTTCAGAAAACGGGTCATTGGCTTTGGAAAAAGGCAAGCCCTACCTTGGTAATCGGAAAAAACAGGCATAAGCACAACACCTGGGGACGAAATTTACTCAATAATCTTGGCCTCATCTGAATCAAGGAGACAGCGGGGAGTTGAACCAGGCCAGTGCCGAAACAAAAAGGGTTTCAAGAAAAGACGCCCTCAACCATGAGCCATAAAATCTAAGGCGACCCAACCCCTCAAGCGGGAAAAAAGGCGGCTCGGATAACACGCGCCATCTTTCGATGGGCTCCTACAGAATCCACAAGGCCCTCCTCTTCTAGAAATTTTCGAAACGACAGCTCCAGTTCGTAGAAGTCCTTCAAACCTCTATCCAAGAACAGCTTCCAGAGATTGAGCACTTCTTCCACCTGATGCTCACTCTCTCCTGAGAAGACTGACAACAG
>JBNKOV010001147.1:0-1018 GCA_050294955.1 Holophagae bacterium | reverse complement strand
CCACCGAGTTTCCCGACCACCACCGCGCCGCCGCGACGCCCGGCCGCCACACCGCCGCTCACGCCCCGGTGAGCCACCCACCGAATTCCTCGCGTCCTACTCCCCCTCTCCCACCCCATGGCCGGCGTCCTTGGACACCGGAGCGGCCGGAGGCCGAAGCTCCGGTGAGCCCGGTGCCGCCGTCCACGGCCGGTCCACCGTGGACCGAAGTTCCGGTGGTCCACGGCCCCGTGGACCCGGTCTACGGGAATTTCTTTAACGAAATTAATTCGTTAAATCAATATTTCCAGGAGTTTTGCAAAGAAGCCCATGTGTTTCTTTGTAATTAACCCACAATCCAAGAATTTACAATCAGACCCGGGAATTTGAAAAATAATTCCAAAAAGGTCCCTAGCCTCAGAAAAATCCACAAAAATAGCTCCAAAATTCCAAAAATTCATATCTTTCCAACCACAACTCCAAATCCAATGATTCTTGCGCCAAAATTCTTAGAATCACTTTCTCTTTCTTTCTATGCATTCATATTTCACATGTTTGTTGCATTTATTGATTGATTGTATGTATTTACTTCATGGTAGGTAACGTTGTGCCGGAGCCGTTCTTCGAGGACTTCCAGGACCAAGCTTTTGAGGATTCCCCGTCCTTCTTTGCGGAACAGCAAGGCAAGTGCCCTTGACCATTTTGCACCCATTACTTTCCTGTCTATTCTGTAGAAGTAGAATTGCATGTTAGGAGCAAGTGCAGCGCAAACCTTTTGCTAGGCCTACTAGAATTGATTGTCTTTTCCTTGAGAATCCCATAGAGTTGAATGGTATTCGATTGTCACCCCGTCGGTTGTTGTTTTCCCTGTTAATGTGAAGAATCAGGATTTGGGGTGACGGGTTTGGAACTGCGTTCGGTGGATTCCGACAGTTCGGGGCTTGTCCGGTGGACTCCGGAAGCCTGTGGTAGACATCATACCCAAATCTAAGGACCGGTTCATGGAGCGACCACCCATGAAAACAGTACAACCATGAGT
>JBNKOV010001146.1:0-1019 GCA_050294955.1 Holophagae bacterium | reverse complement strand
CTTGCCGAAAACCCGGATGTTTTCTGGGAGAATCTGGCGGCGGGTCGCGATTGTGTCACCGAATTGCCTGCGGGTCGTTGGGACACGCGGAACTACGATCCCGAACCGGGCGTTCCCGGCAAGTTCTACGGTCGCTGGGGCGGTTGGGTAGACGATGTGGATAAATTCGACACCCTGCTGTTCCGCATGGCGCCCAGAGAGGCGGAACTTGTGGATCCTCAGGAGCGCATGTTCCTGGAAACCGTTTGGGAAACGGTGGAAGACGCGGGTTATGTAAGAGACGGCCTGTCCGGCAGGAAGGTTGGCGTTTTTGTTGGCGTGAACTGGGGTCATTACCAGTATTTTGGTCTCGACGGATCTCTAGCCGACGGCGCGCCCGCGCCCAGTTCGTCCTTTTCATCCATAGCCAACCGGGTCTCTTTCTTCTCCAATCTGCGCGGACCCAGTCTGGCTGTAGACACCATGTGTTCTTCCTCCTTGACCGCGCTCCATCAGGCGGCGGAGAGTATTCGGAACGGCGAAAGCGACATGGCTTTTGCAGGCGGCGTGAACCTGAGTCTGCATCCCTACAAATACATTGTGCTCAGCCAGAACCGGTTCCTGTCAACGGACGGACGTTGTCGGGCCTTTGGGGACGGCGGCGATGGCTACGTGCCTGGGGAAGGCGTTGGCGCTGTACTGCTAAAGCCACTGTCCCAAGCAATATCCGATGGGGATCGCATCCACGGCGTGGTGAAGGGATCGGCGGTGAACCATGGAGGCAAAACCAATGGCTACACCGTGCCCAATCCCAACGCTCAGGCCCGTCTCATCAAAAGAGCCATGGACCGTTCCGGACTCCACGGCAGCGACATTCAATACATCGAAGCCCACGGCACCGGCACCTCGTTGGTGTCCACCAGGGCTCACACCCAGTCGGAGAAGACGGATTCAAAGGATGAGGGCGCAGAAGCAAAGGGAAGAGGCGACCGAGTAGGAGAGAGAGGAGCACTTCAACACTGTTTGGCTTATGATCCTGA
>JBNKOV010001145.1:0-1019 GCA_050294955.1 Holophagae bacterium | reverse complement strand
TAGGAGCAGCTCGGCCCCTACTGTCTTCATGTTCTGCTTGCTGTACGATTGTTGTCCTTGAGAAGAAACTGAACATGTGGAAGAAGAGAAGGAGGAAAGAGAGAAGAAAAAGAAAAGGAAGGAAAAGAAGAAAGAAAAAAAGAAAAAAATGTGGAATTTTTTTAAACTTGTAAATTTTTTGGGAGAAAAATGAAAGTCATTTTATGAAGTTGGTAAAAAATATTTTTGTAAAAGAAAGATATATGCATAATTATAAATAAATAGGGGCTCATTTTAATTAAATTAAAACAAATAGACTAGGATGTAAAATATAGAAAATTCATGGAATGAAAAGAATTATTTTTGTCAAAATTTAATTAAATAAAGAGTCAGAAACTATTTTATAAAAAGGAGTTTCAGAAATGATTTTAGAATTATTTTCCTTAAAGAAAAGATTGGGTTTAAAATGAATTATCTAAAAAAGACAGGGGCAAGGCAGCGGTGCGACTGAGCCGGCGTGAGGGGGAAATGGGTCACGATGCTAGGGTGGTGCAGGAAGGGGAAACGAGACGGGAAAGGAAAAACAGGCCGGCTGCACGATATTGGGTCCAAAGAGCTAAGGGAATATAGAAAAGAGTTTTCTAATTTCTAGAATTTAAGATTTAAATGAAATTTGATCGAATTCAAATGAATTCTATTCAAAACCTAATTCTATATCACACATCAATACAAGAATAAATGCAAGTCGGCATGAATGCAACAATCAATTATAAAAGCCTAAATTAATTTAATAATTTAGAATATATTCTTTTGCCTAAATAAATTTGAATCCACTTCCAAAATCTAAAAGCAAATTTTATTCTATTGATAAAAAGTTTTAAAATTTAGTGAATTTTAGTCACATTTTAAAATTTGAATTTTTTGGGTGTGACACTAAGCTATAGGATTAGGTGACCCGGTCGTAGGCGGTCACCATTGTGGCGGAGGCCTGAGCCACCCAGGCTGAGAGAATGGCCCGAGAGAGTGTTGTCTCGCTGGCT
>JBNKOV010001144.1:0-1022 GCA_050294955.1 Holophagae bacterium | reverse complement strand
AATTCATGGAAAATTTCCCAAACTTAGTTCTAAGCTACCCAAACCTAGAAAACTTGTTAGAACCCCCTGTTCATGAGTTATGACTATAGAAATTCCACTTTTGCCCTTGTTTAAGTATAACCTTATGAAATTAAGGTTTCTTTTAAAGAACTTAACAAGGTTTCTCCATGAACACTTAGTGCTGATCCTAAAGCATAAGATCACCTCATGGTTGGTCATGAGTAGTGTTGGGAACAACCAAACCTCCTTAAGCTATGTTCTTAAGTGTAGTTAGCTAATAGGAGTTAATGAAGGAAATTGTCTAATTTACTTGTTTAATCAACATAAAAGATAGTGAGCCATTGTTAATCTATTTCCACTCATCCTTGTCATTTATCGCTAATACACTTGCATGTCATGCCATATAGGACCTAATGTCGAGCTCAAGCAAGGAGCTGTTGGGGGACAACCTTCGCGAAGCTTTGAAGAAGCTAACATTTCCTTTGAACAAGGCAAGCACCGAATGCATAATCCTTCTATAGGTTTCACTTTATAATATTTACTTTATGTTTATGATTGTGCATTTACGTATAGGAGTTTGATGGAAACTAGTTGCACTAAGAACCCCCTTACATGATTACCTTGTTTACCATACGATGGTTTAGAACGTTAGAATGGCTATGCTTAGTATTATAGGCCATCGGTAGAAGACGAGTGATTGATAGCCGCTCGTGATAGACCCCTTCTCACAATGATGGTTCTATGTGGTTTATGTTAGCGAACGGTTAATGGCTTATTGTGAGACCGGGCGGGGCAACTAGGGGAAAGTGGGGAATACTAGATGGGAAGGTTGAGAGTGGTCTGATGTCAGATTCGGAGCTCCAAGGTGGTAGCCCCCGCCTATGTCGATTAAGGACCGCGTCGGTTGTGCCCTGTTGCAACAAGCATTGAGTTGTGTACTGACGCATACGGGATTTATGGGGTCCCACAAACTTAGTAGCATCGACGGTCGCTGAGTTGGATGACACCCCACTGTACTTCAC
>JBNKOV010001143.1:0-1023 GCA_050294955.1 Holophagae bacterium | reverse complement strand
GGACATGTCTGGGCTGGGGGCCGAACATGTCCGGGCTAGGTCTCTAGAACCCATATACGGAAGAGGGGCTGGACATGTTCGGCCAGAGTCTCTGGAATCCGGCTAGGGGGCCGGATATGTCAGGTCTGACAGGAGTTTTTGGTGGTAGGGTAGATTTTTGATATTTTGCACTTCACCAACTCACCCAATGTATCCCCCTTGATAGTATGGAGCTCCTAAAACTCAAATAAAATATAGAATCCTCAATTCTACGTAATCTTCGTGATTTTTCTTTTTTCATAATTAATGCACATATAGAAATTTATTTCAACGTCTATATTGACTTTTTGGATGTTGTACACTACAAAACTCTCAACACAAGGTTAGATATCTAATTGTTGGTCATCAATCCTCCAAAACCCACACAAGGGCTTAGATGCACTTTCAATCTCCTCCTTTTTAGTGATTGATGACAAACATTTAGAGTTTTTCAATAATTAAGTATGATAGTTTTGTTTTCCAAATCTATACAAGGAGCTCCCCCTAAATATGTGCATATTGAATAGAATTCAAATTTGCCCTAGAGATATCATTTTGCACATATTTCTAGGAAATTCAAGAGAGCTCCCCCTATATCTATGCATCCAATAAGTGCAATAATTTTGTGTGTGTGAACATGTAATACGTGATGCACATGATAGGAGGATCACAACAATTAAAATTTGGAGAAACATATGCCAAGTTTGCCAAAACCAGACAGTCTGGTTTGGGAAACCAGATTGTCCAGTTTGGCAAATCGAAGTATCCGGTTTTGACAGTTCTAATTCTACATTAAATTTCAGAATCAACTATTCACCCCCCTCTTGGCGATACCAATAGACTTTCCATTACATACATCTTTGTTTCTTGTAAGATACGCTCTCGCCGGACTATGTAGTGACCACATGTCAACACACGCCACCGTTGAGGCCACGAACATTCTAGAAAAGGATGTTGTCACTATCCATAAAAATCCGAGGGTAAGGAAAAAATATAGGAAGCAAA
>JBNKOV010001142.1:0-1031 GCA_050294955.1 Holophagae bacterium | reverse complement strand
TGTTGTGGAAACTGCTGAACGACGCGCGCGATACCTCTGTTGGTGTTACGCCGACACATTTTGCTGTCATTTTTGACTATTCCTCCAAGACATTTCGCAATGAGCTTTACCCGGAATACAAGGCCAACCGCGACGCCATGCCGGAAGATCTTCGGCCCCAGATCCCCCTGATCAAAGAATTCATTCAGGCCATGAACATTCCCATGGTGGAGTTTCCCGGGTATGAAGCCGACGACGTGATGGGAACCCTTGCTAATATGGCCGCCGAGCAGGATATGCAGGCCGTCATTGTTTCTGGCGACAAGGATATGTTGCAACTTATTCGGGGCGAAGACATTGTGATCTATGACGCCAGAAAGGGCGTTCACTATCTCAACGAGTCTCAAGTTCCCGATCATTTCGGCGTTCGGGCCGATCAGGTCATCGACCTGCTCACCATCTGGGGCGACAGCTCCGACAATATTCCAGGGGTGCCTGGCGTTGGTGAAAAAGGCGCAAAAACCCTATTGGAGACCTACTCCAACATTGAGGGCATCTACGAAAACCTGGACAAGATCAAACGAAAGTCCTACAGGGAATGTTTCGAAAAAGCCCGGGACACCCTGGAGTTAACCAAAAAGCTGGTCACCATCTGCACCGACATGGAACTGACCTTCAACAAGGAAGCCTACCGCATGTCAGGCGCGGATGAAACCCGGCTATTCGATCTATTCGAACGGCTCAATTTCAAAACCCTGCTGAAAGACATACCCATTAAAATGAAGCGCTGCGAAACAGAATATGAACTTTTAGACACCCCCGAACGTCTTGAATCCATGGCGAGCAAAATCCGCGAGAAGGGTTTTATGATTTTTGACGTGGAGACAACCTCACTCGATCCAATAGACGCAGAGCTAACGGGCGTGGCCTTGTCGCACACGGCTGGCCAGGCTGGCTACGCGCCCTTGCGCCATGAAGGCCAGAACCCGGAATGGGCCGAACAGGCAGAGTCCATTCTCAAATCATTGCTTGCCGATGAGCAGATAGCCAAA
>JBNKOV010001141.1:0-1031 GCA_050294955.1 Holophagae bacterium | reverse complement strand
ATCGGGAACCGAATTCACAGCTAGGTTAGCACGGTTTAAGGCAGAAACCATATCTGGGAGCAATCGGGTTAGCCAGGTTAAGCTCGGGTAACCGGATTAATGCATTTTCCTTATCCGGGGCGATCGGATTAGCCGGGTTAGACCGGGTTAAGCTCGGGTAAGGCAAAAACCTTATCTCAGGCTTGTTTTAGCCTTATCCCTCAACCCGGGCTGGGTTAGCTGGGTTAACTGATTTAGGTCAGCTAGGTCAGGTTAGGCTAGGTTAGGCCTTTACCCCTTAACCCGGATAGGGTTAACTTTCCATTTTCAAAATCTTTTATAAATTCAAACCATTTTAATCCAAATTCAAATTTAAACTACGAACGACTTCTACACATAAAACAATACACGGGAGCACTTCATCACACAATGAAAAATATGCATCGGCATGAAATGCAACAAATAATTATTTATTTAAATAAATAATTTTCTAGAGTTTTATTTCCTTGTGAAAATCAGGGTGTTACAATACGTAACTGGAATGAAGAAAGTTGTTTCTGGAGTCTTGTTGCTACAACTAGTCTTGACCTGGCCTTAATGAGCCTACCACGATGTCAAACCATGTTGGACACCAACGTTGCCATGTTCGTCACTAGTCCATTCGTTGTGACTTAAGATGACTGGTGTGTCTCTTACTCTAACCAAGAACACTCCTTGAGCCTTGGTTATCATCGATCCTTGTCCTTGTGGTTGCGCAAGTGACTTCGAATGCTTCCTTCATCCTTTTTTGCCGAGCAGTGGTCATCAAAGCTGACCCCACACTGAAGCTTGTTTCCATCTTCAGGTTCTCATCAATAGTAGGCATGTTCCCGACCTTGGATTTAAGAAAGTGATAATGCCTACTTTCATGCCGCTGAGATCAATGACCATTCTTCATTTTCTGAGGCCTCTCTTCCTTCATAATCTCGGGACGAGATTTCATTAAGGAGGGAGGGCTATAACACCCCTGGTGTTACTCTAGCAGATATTGTAACATCTACAGTACCTCTACA
>JBNKOV010001140.1:0-1051 GCA_050294955.1 Holophagae bacterium | reverse complement strand
AAAGAATTTGTAGATGTTTTCTCGAATAGTGAGGCTTCCCAGGTGAAAAGTTCGCTTTTGGAGGCATTCCCTGGGCACGAAGATCTTGCCGCGGTTACTTTCTCGAAAATGGGACAAAGCGCCATGGCATGGATCGACTCTCCAATTCCAGCTCTTGACGGATTGACACCAAGGAATTGCCTTGAAAATCCACAATTACTAAAAAGACTGCGAACGATGCTGATGAGAATGCCATGAAGTGTATCGTCAACAATCTCTAACAGTTAAGGTGAGTCACCAGCCGGTAATTTGCCCTGATGCCTTCAATTATCCCGCCATGATTTTGGCCAGGTAACCGTCTTTCTCCCGAATGGAATTCTTAAATAGATCCGGGAATTCCTCAAGAACGGACCCTTTTACAGAGGGCCGAGCCACCAATGACTCGGCCCAAGCTTTAACCCTCGGCGTGTTTTTGTAGATGTTTCGGGGATGGATCTCTTCAAGCAATCGAAATCTGGTGAAAAGAGGCGCGTAGGCAGCGTCCACCAGGGAGAAAGCCTCGCCGTTAAACAGTGGACCCTCGCCCAATTGAACCTCTAATCTGCCCAGTTGACCAAGGATGGTCTGTTCCATTTTCTCATAGGCGGCCCCGTCAGGCGCGTTGCTCCAGTGCCATTGGTTAAACAGCATATTGGAGCCAAACTCAATCCAAGCACGGTTATGCGCCTTTTTCAGGGGATCTGCAGGATGTAAAATCGGCTCATATACCTCATCAAGGTACTCGTTAATAACTGCGGATTCAAACAGAACGGTGTCCCCCCGCTTTAATAACGGCACCTTGCCAAAAGGAGAAATGGCCAGGAACCATGCAGGTTTGTCAGCAAGGTCGATATAACGGATATCAAAATCGACCTGCTTCTCCAAAAGGGTGATCACCGAACGTTGAACGAATGGGCAAAGATTAAAGCTAATGAGTTCGATTTTATCGGACATGACGCCTCCAAATTTTTTGATACTCAAGGAAAACATGGGGATACAACTTTCTATTCCAATTGACAGCCCACTCTCAACG
>JBNKOV010001139.1:0-1066 GCA_050294955.1 Holophagae bacterium | reverse complement strand
TATTTCCCACGTGGAGGGGCGATCGGAGGGTGCAACAGTGTAGCAGTGGCCAGAATCCGGAGTCAGGTGGCATCTAAATTGACCCGAGGTGAAAGACAACCAGTCTGGCCAGTTGGACTGAAAGGCTATTTGGGTCGGATACTGTTATGGATATCAAATAGAATGGGCTGAGAAAGAGATATTCTTGAACCAAAGGAAAATTATGGAGAAGAATTTGGGTTGTTGTAGTTTAAATTAAAAATTAAACTTTTAAATTAAAAATAGAGGAGATTAGAATCAAACTAAGTTTTAGAATCTTTTCAAAAATAGACATTTTAAGATTTGATTGAAAAGATTCAAGATGTAAAGGTGAAAACAGAATTTAAAATGTATTATAAATATAAACATATGTAAATATAGAGTAAATTAAGTTGATTTAAAAAAATCAAAACATATGTAAGTAAAATATAGTTTTTATTAAAAAAATTAAAACATATACAAATAAGATCTAGTTTTGTTATCTCGCCACGTAGACCACAATGGTGAAAACAGAATTTAAAATGGATACTATATGAGTGAGATTAATCATTTTAAACTTTGTGTACTATGCATGATGATGTGGCATATGATGTAGAGGAAATGATTTTTGGTTATTGATGTGTCATGTGTTGATTGGATGATGAGGTGGATAGCCTACATGTTAAGAGAATTGCATTTAAGTACTTATAGTGGGTCATCTCTATATAGTTAGAGATGATAACTCTTTTATTCGGGCTTTGTGTAGGAGATGTATTACTCTGCAATTATTACTTCTGTAATAATGCCTCGCGATGATCCTGGTGAGACTAACTGTCCTTGCTTAAGGGCACAATGTCACACATATAGGCGGAAGTTTCAACATGGGAAATGACTTGGTGTTCGATGTGGCAGGGGCAGATTAGGGGTGGTCTGTTGCATATAGTAATCTTAGTGGGCCAAGTGGCCAGCTAGCCCATTCACCTTATTTTGAAGCCCAACAAAACAACCTGGTCGTTCCCTTCTCCTAATCGACTGATTAATCATGATTAGGCAGTGACTTGATAGATGA